>NZ_JAAHHX010001019.1:0-1079 GCF_010672065.1 Moorena sp. SIO4A1
AAGGGTAAATGGGACTTGTGGAGATTTGATAAGAAGCAAATCAAGAGGGTTAGGATAGTTCGACGGGCTGATGGATACTATGTCCAATTATGCGTACAAGCTGACAACAATGAGACCTTAAAGCCCACCAGTAAAAACGTCGGGCTAGATGTAGGGCTAAAGGATTTCTACACCGATTCCGACGGTAATACTGAACCTAACCCCCGTTTTTACCGAACTGGAGAAAAGCGGCTAAAATTTTATCAGCGGCGGGTTTCCCGAAAAAATAAAGGCTCTGCCAACCGAAAGAAAGCAATTAATAAACTAGGCAGGATGCACCTTAAAATAAGTAGGCAACGTGAAGAACATGCTAAGAGACTAGCACGTTGCGTAATCCAGTCTAACGACTTGGTCGCCTACGAAGATTTGAGGATCAAGAACTTAGTTAAAAATCACTCTCTTGCTAAGTCTATTAATGATGTAGGTTGGTATCAGTTTAGGAAATGGTTAGAGCATTTTGGGACTAAATTTGGCAGAGTGACTATTGCAGTCAACCCTGCCTATACTAGCCAGAATTGTTCTGAATGTGGCGAGGTAGTAAAGAAGTCCCTATCGACTAGGACTCACCTTTGCAAGTGCGGTTGTCAGTTGGATAGAGACCACAATGCGGCCATCAATATACTGGGGAGAGCCTTGGGTACTGTGGGGCACACAGGAACTTGGATCTTAGATCCGAACGCTTGCAGAGAATCGACCTCTACTCTTCCTGACTCCGGTCTGGTTGAGCAAGTTGGCTCGTTGAAGCAAGAATCCCCGCGTCTAATGACCGGGGAGTGTCAATAAGTGTTAGTCTGACCTTGCCAATGCTCCTGAACTTAGGTCAGAGTCTCACGGATACCCAAATACTAAATTATGGTAAAGTTAGCCATCATACACCAACAGGTCGAAATTTTCAGGGTAAACTCAATAGTCAAAACCCACCTTCGTTATCCTTGGCCAGCCGGGATGAAGCAAAAGACCAAGAACAAAAGTGTCAGTGGCTAGACATATGTACAGAATTTAAGGGTGCATCTTTATTGGTTAGCAAAACCCTTTTTTAA
>NZ_JAAHHX010000102.1:0-4635 GCF_010672065.1 Moorena sp. SIO4A1
AACCTAGTTTTCACCGAGTTATCCATCTCAATACGCTCCTTTGGGTGGGAACTTGGCCTGAATCCTGACCGTGGAAAGGCTCTTACCCCTTTCGCTTCTATGAGCGCCTTCATCGGTCGCCCCTTGACTCCAAACATAGCAAAACTCGGGCTTTCAAGCAACTCCTGGTCGAGATGCCAGGAAAGCCTAGACAGATGAGTGGGAGGCTTAACTCCAATTGCTGACTACCACTCCTCACTCAGGCAATAATAAATTGCACCTTGACCGTCTTATCCGGGTTTATCCCGATTTATCCCGGTTCAAGAGTATCTCGATGCAGAAGCTATCCTGGCTAATGACATTTGTGCGTTTGAAAATAATCGGATTGCTGGGGGCAGTTCCTTTATTATTACTGGCAAAGGCGGTTTACCACCAACTCCAGAAGATCCAGTGATTAATGCCCACAGAACAGTCAGGTGGCGAACTCGTCCTGGCTTACCCAGCACTAGAAAACCATTACCACAGCAACCCAAGGCCTTTGGCCACGCTACGCGAACAGTCACACCCCCTCAAGACAAAAAAGTGATTATCGAAGCCCAAGGCTGGGTAATAGCAAAGGATGGCACGATTATTCTGACTGCGCAACCGTTTAACGGAACTCCTGTGGAGCAGATATTGCCCAATCTTGATTGTCATGTGGGAATAGGGAGTAGGGAGCAGGGAGTAGGGAGTAGGGAGTAGGGAGTAGGGATATGAAAAAACTATCATTTCTAATTGCGATGCTCTTTCAGAGCCACTGCGTGAACGCATTAATAACCTGCTTCCTGCCATCCGGCAAAGCATTATCAAATTCTGTTGTCATCACACCCGATTCCCTTCCCCCCTTATTAAGGGGGGTTAGGGGGGATTCCGATTCCCTTCCCCCCTTATTAAGGGCTAGGGGGGATTCCGATTCCCTAGACCAACAAGCCCAACACCTCTATGAAACAGGTCAATACCAAGAGGCTATCCCGTTGTTGGAGCAAATGATTAGTAACTACAGCAACAGTGGCGACCTTATTGGTGAAATTAATTCCTTAGTCAATCTCGCTTTAGTTTATCAAACCTTGGGAGACCTAGACCAAGCTAAACAAACAATATCCCAGAGTTTCACCAAACTATCCAAACTTGATAATACTACAGAACATCAACAATTACAAGCCCAAATATTAGAAGTTCAAGGACAAGTATACTTATCTCTAGGTCAGGGGGAGAAAGCCTTATCCACTTGGCAGCAAACGAGTGCTATCTACCAAGATATCGGAGACTTAACTAAATTAACAGAAAGTCAGATTTACCAAGTCCAAGCCTTACGAGTATTAGGGTTGTATAATCAAGCTACTAAAACCTTAACTCAAATCCAGGAAACTATCCAAGACCAACCGGATAGCCAACTCAAAAGTACCGCCCTCCAATACCTAGGTGATGTGCTGCGCCGAGTGGGTAAATTCAAGGAATCTCAAGCAATTTTACAACAAAGTTTAGCCATAGCGGAAAACTTACGAGATCAGACTTTGATTGCTGACAATCTGCTCAGTTTAGGAAATACCGCTAGATTAAAAGGAGACACAGCAGACGCAATAGATTTATATCAACGGGTTGTCAAGGAATCTCCCCTAGCAGATCTTAAGATTCAAGGGCAATTAAATCAACTGAGTATAGTAATAGCTCAACAAGAGTGGTCACAAGCCAGAGAGTTATTGCCAGCTATCGAAAATACCTTAACTAAATTATCTCCCAGTAAGACCGCTATCAATGCTAGAATTAATCTAGCCAAAACCCTATTAAAACCGACAACATCACAACTCACATCTCCCAAGGAACTAGCTACTTATCTCGCCGATGCTATTAAGCTAGCTAGGAATTTAGGAGATAAACGAGCCGAAGCTGAAGCCATCGGTAACTTGGGAACCTTATACGAATACAATCAACGTCTTGATGAAGCCCAAGACTTGACGGAAAAAGCCTTACTGATTGCTCAAGAAATCCAGGCTCCGGATTTAGCTTATCAATGGCAATGGCAACTGGGCAGAATTCTGAATCTAAAACAGGATAAAAAAAACGCGAACGCGGCCTATGCTCAATCGGTGCAAACCCTCCAATCTATCCGTAGTGACCTAGTCGCGATTAGTAGCGATCTTCAGTTTGAGTTTCGCGAAAGCGTCGAACCAGTCTACCGAGAATTAGTAGCACTACTCCTAGAACCCAATGCATCTCAAGAAAACCTCAAACAAGCACGAGATGTGATTGAATCCCTACAACTCGCAGAACTAGATAACTTCTTTCGGGATGCTTGTTTAGATACTAAACCCGTTAATATCGACGAAATAGATCCTAACGCTGCTATCTTCTATACCATTATCTTGCCAGACCGCTTGGAAGTAATTGTAACTTTGCCCGGACAACCCCTGCGCCAGATTACTACTAACTTACCTCAAACAGAAATAGAACAACAACTGGCTTCGGTAAAGATAAATATTACTAGCCCTTGGCGAGTCCTGAGAAAGGACAACTTACAAACAATACACGACTGGTTAATCGGTCCGATTCAAGGGGAATTAGCCAACAGTAACATCCGCACTCTAGTATTTATACCAGATGGTGCTCTGCGTGATCTTCCCATGTCTGTGCTTTATGACGGGGAAGACCATTTGATCGAGAAATATAGTATTGCGGTAGCACCTAGTTTACAACTAATCGACTCTCAAGCCAATGTCAGACAAAACGTTTCGGTTCTGAGTGCTGGAGTGACGGAAGTTCGTCCCCATCGTCCCCAATTAGGAGCACTTCCTGGAGTGAAGGTGGAATTAGAGAATATCAAGGCTCAAGTTCCCTCATTGATTTTACTCAATGAATCCTTTACTGAATCCAACTTCAATACAGAAGTTAATACCTCTAGTTACAAAGTGGTTCATCTAGCAACTCATGGTGAATTTAGTTCAGTAGCTGAAGAAACGTTTCTGCTGACCTGGGATGACGTGATCAATCTCAATGAATTAAATAGTCTGATCAGAACCGATCAAAAGCAAGAAAATCCGATTGAATTACTCGTCCTCAGTGCTTGTCAGACAGCCAAAGGAGACTCCCGAGCCGCTTTGGGATTGGCTGGTATCGCCGTGCGTGGGGGGGCACGCAGTACCCTTGCCAGTCTATGGACTGTGGACGATCTTGCCACTACAGAGTTAATGACTCGCTTCTATCAGAGGTTAGCCACAGGCAAGGTTACCAAGGCTGAAGCTCTGCGTCTTGCTCAACAGGAGCTGTTGCAGAGCGAGGCATTTAATCATCCCTTGTACTGGTCGGCTTTTATTTTGCTGGGAAATTGGTTGTGAGGGAGTAGGGTGTAGGGAGTAGGGAGTAGGGAGTAGGGAATCGGGAATCGGGAATCGGGAATCGGGAATCGGGAAGAAATCTTGTGTACCTTATAGTGCGATGCTCTTTTAGAGCCGCTACGCGATCGCAATATTGTAATGCGTTCGCGATCTTGTAGTAAAAAAAATACCAATTAAAGTAGGGTGGGCAAAGTAATATTATCTAGAATACTCTTTTGAACCAAACTGTTTTTGCCCACCCTACAAGCTAAATGAATTGTGATAATTTTTGTTCCCTGTTCCCTGTTCCCTGTTCCCTGTTCCCTTTGCGATAGTATATCAATAGCTATCACTTCGGCTTTGTGAGCATCACGCGCCAAAAAACAAAAGCAATTAAGGATGCATAACCTAATACTGTTAGCCACTCCTGCAAAGTGCCCATACCAAATAAAACTGTGTTATCCATAAATACAAAAGTATTGACTAGAAAATTTAGCGCAACTCTCTGCCGAAGGGAAATAGAGACAGGGGAATTAATTTAAAATGCTGTTGGGCAAAGGGAAGGCCAATAATTGTAATCGCTAAAATTAGCCCTGAGACCAAATGAGCAACGGCAATCTCCCAGCCAAAGACGAGCAGCCAGATAATGTTAAAAATCATATTGAGGAGGCTACCAGCGTCTGACGTTTCCTCAATCGTTCTGCCAAATGGTGCCAGAGTAGCGATGCCCAGCTTGATAGCCTGTATTCCAAACGGGATGCCAATAATAGTCAGACAAATCCCTAATCCACCGATAATGTAACCGGCACCAACCACTAAACCGCCAAAGATTAACCAGATAATGTTTCCTAAAAGGCTCATGACTCTCCTTTATTAATCCCCTTGGTACTACTTAATTATACCAGCTAAATTGGGTGAATTACTTTTTCTTAGGGAGTAGGGAGTAGGGAGTAGGGAGTAGGGAGTGGGGGTAATAAAATTTAATGGTCTAATCCTGAACCATCAGAGCAAAAAGCTGACAGCAACAAGTCATCCCTCAAAGTCAGAGGGCTTTTGCTGTTGCTCTTCCAAAAACAGCTCTACAGCCCGATTAAACTCTTCCGGCTCTACTAAAAAAGGCCAATGATTGCCAGGAACTTGACGGATAGTTAGATTTTTGAGATAAGTTTTATAGGGTTTTAGCTGCCAATCCGAGCGATTAAGACCTTTTTCTGGTACTATCAATACCGTAGGAATAGCAATGATTTCCGTTAGTCCTGCTACGCGCATCACGTCTTCAAAAATCTCATTTCTCGCCTGAACCACA
>NZ_JAAHHX010000102.1:4735-16674 GCF_010672065.1 Moorena sp. SIO4A1
TAGCTGCCAATCCGAGCGATTAAGACCTTTTTCTGGTACTATCAATACCGTAGGAATAGCAATGATTTCCGTTAGTCCTGCTACGCGCATCACGTCTTCAAAAATCTCATTTCTCGCCTGAACCACAAATTTACTGCCCCAACTGCCATCAGGTTTAGGTTCAATGCTGGCTTGAAAGACATTTTGCTGAAAGGGACTCCAACCCCGGTATTGTTTTAATTGTTTAGCTTGTGCTTCCGCTTGCTCATAACTGACAAAGGGGCCCATAGCTTTTACAAAAGGCAACACACGGAAGAGTAGGGGAAACAGAACCTTAAACCACATCGGAATTTTGCCGATGAAAAAGGGATCCACCAAAATTAGGCTGCGCAATCGGGATGGATTTTGCTTAGCCCAGATTGGAACTAATTTACCAGTCCAGGAGTGACCGAGGATATCAGCACTAGACCATCCTAGGTGATCCATTAACGCTTCTAAATCGGCGATGTGATCATCAAAGGTATAGCCTTGATCCGGCTTGCTACTTTCCCCATGACCGCGCAGATCTGGAGCAACAATATGATACTTTGGGGCAAGGTAATCCCCGAGGCTAGACCACACTAGGCCATGGTCCGCTAAGCCATGTAAGAGTAACAAGGGAGTTTGGCCTTGGTTCCATTCTAGGTAAGACAGTTGGATGTCTGGTAAGTCTAAGGTTTGACGTATGGGCATGATGGGATGATTGCGCTTAAGTCATAGTATAGGCTTTATTCTTCGCTTCTTGTTCCGCTTTTAATTTTCGTAATCGAACTATCCCTGGAGGAGGGTTGAGTTCTTGAGCTTTGTGTTGCTGATGACTCCATTCCAGCCAGTCAGAGATATATTCGCTGACAACTTCTTTGTTGTTTAAGTAGTAAAGAATTGTGCCATAAACTTGTTCCAAGGTAATGGTGTAAAAAGCGATGCAGCAAGGGAACAGGGGGTTTCCCCCACTCGCTATTGCATCAAGACACAGTTAAGAATTTCTTCTGGAGTACGATTACGATAAATGTACTCATACAGAACATTCTCAATGCCTACTCGCGTTCCTTTGATGCGAATATCATCAGGAGCAATAAAATCAAAAGCGATGCAGCAAGGGAACAGGGGGTTTCCCCCACTCGCTATTGCATCAAGACATAGTCTTCTATTTTCATCAGCTACCTGTAGGGTGGGCAAAACCTTGCCCACCCTACCCATGGAGTCTGTGCGTAAGTCCTGACCTAAAAAAGCTCAAATACTCCGATCAGAGTCCCAGACCCAAACATAGGAAAGCAGATGAAGATGAACAAGAAAAATTTAAACAAACTTTACCTTTAAAGGTCAAAAAAATAGAACAAAAATATCCCCTGGCTGATCTAGATGTCTGGTTTTTCGATGAACATAGAGTGGGATTAAAACCAATTTTAAGGAAAGTGTGGAGTCCCATAGGGGAAAGACCAACGGCAATAGTTAGCCATCGCTATGAATGGTTATATGTCTATGGATTTGTCAAACTAAAAACTGGAGAAACTTTGTGGTATCTAATCCCTAGAGTCAACACATTATGGTTGAATCTAGTGTATCAAAACTTTGCCGTTGATGCTGGTATTTCTGAAAAAAAAAGTTTTATTGATAGAAGATAATGCGGGATGGCATCGCAGTAAAAAAGCGATGCAGCAAGGGAACAGGGGGTTTCCCCCACTCGCTATTGCATCAAGACAGTTAATCTTCCCTCAGGCATGATGGTGGAATACTTACCAGCTTACTCCCCAGAGTTACAACCAGCCGAAAGACTATGGTGTGCACGTAGATGAGCCCTTGGTCAATGAGCACTTTGAAACCATTGATGAAGCGGTGCGACCCCGGTCGGGTTTCCCGACCTAGGGAATGCGCACCAAGAGAATGGAAAAAACTTTGGTTTCCCGTTGTAATATTCTCAGTGGAATCAAAGAAGAAATTAGAAATTTGACTGATTATCATTGGCTAGAGTTTCTTTAATTTAACGTCAGTACGGGTTAAGCAGCAGGTGGTAAAGCCCAGTCAATCAGGAGAGAAGGCTTCTTGGACTGATGGCAATAAGCAATCAACCCACAGACGACATTGACCAGGAAATTGATGGGGCTGCGATGTCGAGAATGCTCAATTTGAGAGATGTTCTTAAATTGGTCAATAATCGTTTCAATAATGGAACGCTTGCGAGAAAGCAGTTTGTCGGTTAACCGCATCAACTGATTCAACATGAAAGCGCTTGGGTTTGGCAAAAAAGGTAATGCCAAAGTCTTCAAACAATTGTTTGGCTAGTTTTTTGGAGACATAGCCTCGGTCGGCAAAAACTTTGCCAAAGCCATCTTGGAGCAGAGCTCGAACGGGTTTACGGTCATCGGTATTACCGGGGGTCAGGGTGAAATTGAGTAACTCACCATACTCATTGACGACCACATGGAGCTTGAAACCAAAGAACCAATCCACTGAAGTTTTGCCCCGTGCCGCCAGTCCCTCGAATACGCGATGCCCCCGAATGCGGCGATTGTGACACACCTTCAAGCTGGTGGAATCAATGAAGCTAATGCCACTGTAAGTCCCAAAGCACTGCTTCAGATAGACGCACAAAGGCATTAAGCTCGAAGGGATCCAATCAACAAACCGTTGATAGCTTGGCAGTCCCGGAAATGCCGATTGCCAATACAGACAGACGTGTTTCTCATAAAAATGCTTGAAATTGCGATAGGACTGTTGGTGGAAGCTCACCAGAATGGTCATCACTTCACTCAAACTTAAGGAACGACGACGTTGACGATGCTTCAAGCCCTTGCCTAAAAGCGTTGCCTGCCATCGAGGTTCAAAGCTTTGGCAAAAATCATCGATCTGGCAAAAGAGTTCTTCTAGACTAGTCATAGGAAGGGGGTGCTGAATCATTTTTTGGGAATTTTCAGTATTATCCCCCTCCTTTTCCTATTCCTGGGGGAAGTAAATCGGGTTCAAGCCTCACTAGGCAAGGACTTCAGCTTTTTTCTTATCCCGTACTGACGTTAATTTATTAAGGGGGTATGGCAACCGGATTTGGTATAAGATGCGTTTACCCTGAGATAGAAACTTGAGATATGCAAATTTTAATTTGTGGTGCCGGTAGCGGTGCTCATGCTTTAGCCGGGATTTTTTCTCAAAAATCCAATGTGAATGTTCGGGTTTTTATTAATGATTCAAATAAAGTCCAACGTTGGAACGAACACTTGAACAATCACTCATTAACTGTTACCTTCCGTGAAGAAAAAAATAAAGACTGGTCTAAATTACAGTCTCAACCTTTTTTGGTTACTGACGATCCTGCTCAGGCAGCCTGTAACAGTGACATAATTATTTTTGTACTTCCAGCTTTCCTACACTTAAAGTACCTAAAACTGCTATTTCCCTACATTGAAGAAGGCTGTATACTTATTGGTATGCCCGGGCAAAATGGCTTTGAGTTTGATGTTAGGTATGCTCTAAGAAGAAAATTAAATTCTTGTATTGTTATCAATTTTGAATCCCTACCTTGGGTTTGTGGCAATCGCGAATTTGGCAAATCGGTAGAGATTATGAGTATCAAAACACAATTATTAGGAGCATTACAAGGCAATCCTTCTAATGCTAGGATACCTAAATTTATTGTAGAGTTACAAAAACTTTTAGGGAATCTACCAAAACTTATTATCTCAGGTCATTTATTGGGAATGACCTTAGTTTCTCCGAATGCCTATAGTCATCCTCCTATTATCTATGGGCGTTGGAAAAATTGGGATGGGCAACCTTTAGATTACAAACCGTTATTCTATCATGGTATAGATGAGTATACAGCAGAACTTCTAGGTAAACTTAGTGAAGAAATCCTTACTATTAGTCGTCAGATTGGCCAAGAATATCCCCAAATAGATTTGTCTGAAGTGATTTTCGTTTATGATTGGGATATGAATCATTACAGTGAATATATTGCCGATAAAACAAATATACATACTGTTTTTCTAACCAATGGTGCTTATAACGGGATTGTACACCCCATGCTACAAATGCCGAATGGGACTTATCTTCCCAACTTTAATCACCGCTATTTGACAGAAGATATTCCTTTTGGTTTAGTGGTTATTCGTGGTATTGCAGCAATTGCTGGGGTCAAAACTCCTTATATCGATTTAGTATTGTCTTGGTGTCAAAATAAGTTAAGAAAAGAGTATTTAATAGGCTCTGAGTTGATTGGCAAAGATATAGGAGAAACTCGCTGTCCGCAGCGATACGGGTTAACTACTTTACCAGAAATTTTAGGACTTGATTGGTAATCTAGCAATTCTCTAACTGGTGAGGTACAAATATCTAGGTTTTAGGGCAGGGTAATCGCATTTAAATAAGCTAGACTGAATGTCCAAAAACTTGTCCGAGTTTGCCCAAAAACGTCTGATACCAAATCCTGTTCCCATACCCCCCTTATCTGCATAGCCCTAAATTCCTAGCATAAAAAGATTTGGTCGATTTTTATAAAGGGGTTTTGGCAAGCGGATTTGGTATGAGACCAAATGAGCAACGGCAATCTCCCAGCCAAAGACGAGCAGCCAGATAATGTTAAAAATCATATTGAGGAGGCTACCAGCGTCTGACGTTTCCTCAATTGTTCTGCCAAATGGTGCCAGAGTAGCGATGCCCAGCTTGATAGCCTGTATTCCAAAGGGGATGCCAATAATAGTCAGACAAATCCCTAATCCACCGATAATGTAACCGGTACCAACCACTAAACCGCCAAAGATTAACCAGATAATGTTTCCTAAAAGGCTCATGACTCTCCTTTATTAATCCCCTTGGTACTACTTAATTATACCAGCTAAATTGGGTGAATTACTTTTTCCTAGGGAGTAGGGAGTAGGGAGTAGGGAGTAGGGAGTAGGGAGTAGGGGTAATAAAATTGTAAGCATATGCGCTACTTGAGGTGCTACGCCAACAGCTATCAGCTTAAGCGCTACTTGAGGTGCTACGCGAACAGCTATCAGCTAATGCGCTCTCGCCCATACTAATTGAGGTGTTTATGGGGAAAGTGCCAGCGTCGAAGCCTGTGCCACGCTACTAATCGGTGCTTTTGAATAAAATAAGCTGACCGCTGACTGCTGACTGCTGAATGCTTACATAAAATTGAATGGTTTAATCCTGAAACATCAGAGCAAAAAGCTGACAGCAACAAGTCATCCCTCAAAGTCAGAGGGCTTTTGCTGTTGCTCTTCCAAAAACAGCTCTACAGCCCGATTAAACTCTTCCGGCTCTACTAAAAATGGCCAATGATTGCCAGGAACTTGACGAATAGTTAGATTTTTGAGATAAGTTTTATAGGGTTGTAGCTGCCAATCCGAGCGATTAAGACCTTTTTCTGGTACTATCAATACCGTAGGAATAGCAATGATTTCCGTTAGTCCTGCTACGCGCATCACGTCTTCAAAAATCTCATTTCTCGCCTGAACCACAAATTTACTGCCCCAACTGCCATCAGGTTTAGGTTCAATGCTGGCTTGAAAGACATTTTGCTGAAAGGGACTCCAACCCCGGTATTGTTTTAATTGTTTAGCTTGTGCTTCCGCTTGCTCATAACTGACAAAGGGGCCCATAGCTTTTACAAAAGGCAACACACGGAAGAGTAGGGGAAACAGAACCTTAAACCACATCGGAATTTTGCCGATGAAAAAGGGATCCACCAAAATTAGGCTGCGCAATCGGGATGGATTTTGCTTAGCCCAGATTGGAACTAATTTACCAGTCCAGGAGTGACCGAGGATATCAGCACTAGACCATCCTAGGTGATCCATTAACGCTTCTAAATCGGCGATGTGATCATCAAAGGTATAGCCTTGATCCGGCTTGCTACTTTCCCCATGACCGCGCAGATCTGGAGCAACAATATGATACTTTTGAGCCAGGTAATCCCCGAGGCTAGACCACACTAGGCCATGGTCCGCTAAGCCATGTAAGAGTAACAAGGGAGTTTGGCCTTGGTTCCATTGTAGGTAAGACAGTTGGATGTCTGGTAAGTCTAAGGTTTGACGTATGGGCATGATGGGATGATTGCCGTTAAGCCATGGTACTGTGATCTTGGATTAATCTTGGGGAGCTAGGAGGGCAAAACCTTACCTTAATGAACCAACGCTATTTAATCAGTTTATATCATTGTCAAATGAACAATTTGGTCTTGGTATTCATTTTCAAATGATGCCTCAGCTATAAAGATTAGCTGTTGAATAGTTTCACCGATATTTAACTTTGGACTTAGAATAAAAATTCCTGGTACATGTCTACCTTCAGTTAAGTGATCTGCTAAGTGTACAGGCATTGACTTGCGGTTATTAGTTACCAATACGAAGTCATAGTCCTCACACCAGCATAGAATTTCAGGGTCTTGTGTACCTTTTGGTGGAGTGGCTGGATCTCCAACAGCTCTAACAACTAAATCAGGTGCTTGCCGACGTAGTTGAATCTGATAGACTGGATTTACATTTTCATCCAGCAGATAATTCAGACTCATAGGTTTTATTCTTGGCTTCTTGTTCCGCTTTTAATTTTCGTAATCTAACTATACCTGGAGGAGGGTTGAGTTCTTGAGCTTTTTGTTGCTGATGACTCCATTCCAGCCAGTCAGAAATATATTGGCTGACAACTTCTTTGTTGTTTAAGTAGTAAAGAATTGTGGCATAAACTTGCTCCAAGGTAATGGTGTAAAAACAGTTAAGAATTTCTTCGGGAGTACGATTACGATAAATGTACTCATACAGCACATTTTCAATGCCCACTCGCGTTCCTTTGATGCGAATATCATCAGGAGCCATAAAATCAAAATAGTCTTCTATTTTCATTATTTCAAGAATTGGTAATTGCTAATTTTAAAAGCACTGTTGATCCGAATTATCCTCAAAGCACTGACAGGGTTCGCAATCGATTCAGCGCTGCTGCTAATTCCAAGGGGCGGAATTGGACTAAATCCCCTTCAGGAAGGAACGTTAGTACATCCAATCCTTCTTCCTCAATATCTTTCATCACCAGATCCAAAATTTCGGATAGGGTCAATCGTTCATCGATATACTTCTCTTTAGCATAAACAAGAGCTTTGGAAATCCCTCTTAACTGACCTACTTCTACAATCTGCTCAACAGCAGATAAATCAATATTTTCTGCACCAAACCCTACTTCATCTACATCTCGGACTTTCAATTTTACGGCTTTGCGTCCACGACTGGGGTCAATCCCATCGGCTAATGGTACCCGTGGGGTAATAGTGCCAAAGTGTTTCCCGCCTTCAGCGGTGCGTTCGGTAAAGTATTTTTCGGCAATTAACTGAGCCTTTTCGGTGACATCCTGGGGTTGGAAGTTTTCCATGGCAATGACGGTATCGGCTACATCAAAGTAATCTCCACTGCCTCCCATGACTAAAATAGTAGAAACACCATACTCGGTATAGAGCTGTTGGACTTTATCAATAAATGGTGTAATCGGTTCTTTATCTTTAGCAATCAGCTCCTGCATACGGCGATCGCGAATCATAAAGTTAGTTGCTGCTGTGTCTTCGTCTACCAACAGTAACTTGGTACCGGCCTCCAGTGCTTCGATAATATTTGCGGCCTGGGAGGTGCTACCACTAGCATTGGTGGTGGAAAATTTTTCAGTAGAGCGACCTTGAGGTAATTGATTAATAAATGGGGAAATATCTACACCAGAAATCCCCCGACCATCTTCAGCACGAATCTTGACAGCGGTGGGATTGGTGACTACTAATTCCCGTCCATCTCCAGGAATATGATTGTAAACGCCTAATTCAATGGCTTTGAGCACTGTGGATTTGCCATGATAGCCACCTCCTACAATCAAGGTGATCCCTTCTGGGATTCCCATACCGGTAATTAATCCTCGATTGGGACAAGTGAATGCTACTTGAAGTGTCTGGGGAGATTGAAATGCGATCGCATCCTCTTGTAATGGTTTGTCATCCACCCCACTCGACCGTGGCAAAATGGCACCGTTAGGAATAAAAGCAACTAATTCATGACTTGCCAGCTGTTGACGCAACCAATCGGCATCTTCCACTGTTTCTACATGATGCTTAATAGCAGCTGGATCGAGGACTTCATACTTGATGGATTGCTCTATAATATCAGGGATATCTTGGCATAGCATTTCTGCGGCCTGACGCCCAGAAATCCGACGACCACGAGCTGGTAATCCTACCACAAACCGGATTTCTACCCCTTCATCACTCACCAAAGCGGAGGTGCGCTCCAGTACTGATTGCCCGACACGGGTAATGGCAATCAAGCCACTATTCCCGGTACCCCGCCGACAGCTCATTTCCCGAGCTACCCAATCAAATGAGCGAGTTAGATAATCCTCTAGGGCGATGGCTCGGCTGTCAGTGCGATACAGCTCACTGGGGAAACCAGCCACTGACTGGGGTAAGTACACGCGCACTTGGCTAGGAGAGGCAAAGGGGTCTCCCTGAACCCTGTCAATGACTAGAGTGAAATCTGGAAACTGATAGCTACCCTTGATATCTCTGTAGGATTTGTAGCTGCGATCATCGAGTTGTAGGAGTAACGACTCCAATTGATTGCTAGTGGCCATAATTGCAAGCAGAAAATTGCTTGTTAATTGTCAATGGTTACTATACCAAAGGGAACAGGGAACAGGGAACAGGGAGTAGGGAAAAGGGAACAAAAATTCTCACAATTCCTACACGGATTAGTATAGCCAATTGTCAATTAACAAGGGATTGATGACTTTTGAGTGTTGACTACCCTTATGACTATTGAGTAATGACTTAAGCTATCAGCTATCAGCTAATGCGCTACGCGCACGCTAAGCGAACAGCTATCAGCTTATGGGCTACTTCACAGGCTAGAAGCCTGTGCCACCCAGGCTACTTGAGGTGCTTTTGAATAAAACAGCTAACCATTTGTTTAATCTTAGTGAAGTCACAGGCTGGAAGCCTGTGCCACGAAGCTGACCGCTGACCGCTGAATGCTGACCGCTGAATGCTGACCGCTTAAATTTACTGACTTGACTGCTCTGATAGATTAACTAGACTTAATTCTTGCAGTGATTTTTCCAGAGCAGCGGTTTCCCAATAGAGCTTAATTGCTCCATGAAAGTTAGGATTTACTGTAATATCATCTATAGTATAGACGTTAACAAATCCAAATTGAATTGCTTTGATTACAGCCTTTCTGGGAATCAATTCAACATATTTTTTCAAGTAACCAGCACTTAGATTCAGCGATACATCAATGCGATGATAATTCCCGACATTCACAAACCCAAACATCTTAATATCAATTTCAGATTGTTCATGGAAAACGGCTTGTTGTAGGGTTAAAGCACCAGCTTCAATCAGTTCTTCTATTTGACCGGCGTCTGCCAAGTTTTGCCTAAATAATCCCAGCAGCTTCCCTAAGGTAGCCTCATCTTGATCCTTAAGTACTACTTCTAAGTCTATTCCCAGCTTCTCTTCATTCACAGAGTTTTTGATCAATGCGATCGCACCTTCTCTGAACCCCTGGTCTTGTGGTGGCGTATTCTGGTTGAACAGTAAGCTAGGTTGAGCACTGCTTTGCTCACTGCTATCATATCTATCAATTAAGCCAAACTTAAGTAATAGTTTGTCAATACCTAAAATTTGCTTTTGGGCAGCTTGCCATAGCACTGTTCTGAGGTTAGTCCGAAATTCTCCGATTGGATTTAATAACCACCAAGCTTTACGAGACAGAGACTTTTTAGAGAGATGATTACCCTTATTCCATTGATTTTTCAGCTCCTGATCGCTAAGGTAACGGGACTGAAACGGTAAGGAAGAGTCAGGAATAGAGATTAGTAGTTTCCCGGCCTCATAGGTTAAGCCAGGGGTAAAAATTTTATCTATTTTAATTTCAATCTCATGGAGTTGGAAGATACTGGTGGGTTGACCGAGGATGCTTATTTGAAAATATTGGAGAAATTCCCCTACTGCCTCCATTTGTTGTAAGGCTAATTTTTTTACTGACTTAAAGGGAATATTTTTACCGATTTTTACAGATATCTTGTAAACCTGTTCCAATGGTATAATGTTGCTAATCGAAATTTTTCGACGTTGCAATGACTCTATTACTTCCAGGTCATGGTGTTTAAAAATATTGGCAGCATTCTCCTGAAAAAAAAATCGATATTCTTCGTTGTTTGCTGTTATAGTGCGGTTAGGAGTCATATCAAATCCTGGTGCCTTAACGACTTGTTAATTGAAATTTGACGATTGAGACTGGTGAATTGAGACTTGTTAATTGAAATTTGACCAACCCCGAAGACTAATACGTATTACAACCGACAATATTTTACCTATTACAAGTGATATTATAATTGATAATTTGATAATTGATAATTTTTGGTTAACGGTTGACAGTTGACGATACTATAGACTCAACTGTGAACAAAAAAGAGTTGCATCAAGACATGGTGATAGTTAAATCGGTATGGGCTTAAAACTGGACACTGAGCATCAACTGGCAATTCAAAACCACGCAGAGAGCACCTATCCTGAAGAGTGCTGCGGTTTACTATTGGGTAAGCACCGGGGTGAGGTGAAAACTCTGGTTGAAGTATTACCCACACCGAACAACTGGGATAGTGAAGCAGCTGATGCCTATGCTACGGTTGAGGGCAAACCTCAGGGAGATTATAGCAGACAGCGCCGATTTAGCATTGCACCTGAGGTGCTACTGCGGGCACAAAAAGACGCACGCGATCGCAATCTGGATATAATCGGGATCTATCACTCTCATCCAGATCACCCAGCGGTACCTTCAGAATTTGATCGTGCGATCGCTTGGCAGCAATACTCGTATATTATTGTTGCCGTTGAGGAAGGTAAAGCGTGTGACTTCAGAAGTTGGAGCCTGGATGAACACCACCAGTTCCAGCCAGAAGAAACTATCATTATCAAAGGTTAACTGCTGAGTCTTACCGCTTCCAACCCAACATGCCATGTTAAATCCCAATCTAGATGAAATCCAATTAAGTAAAGACGAATACGAACGTTACTCCCGACACCTGATTTTGCCAGAAGTTGGGTTAGATGGACAAAAACGCCTCAAAGCTGCCAGTGTCCTATGTATAGGTAGTGGTGGATTAGGTTCACCCCTATTGCTCTATCTTGCTGCTGCTGGAATTGGAAACCTAGGTCTAGTCGATTTCGATGTTGTAGATAGTTCTAACCTCCAACGTCAGGTAATTCACGGGACGTCGTGGGTCGGTAAACCGAAAATTCAGTCGGCCAAAGAGCGGATTCTAGAAATCAACCCTCACTGTCAGGTAGACCTCTACGAAACCCTGCTGAATTCCGAGAATGCCTTGGAAATCATGGCACCCTATGACATTATCGTCGATGGTACCGATAACTTTCCCACCCGTTACCTAGTCAATGATGCGTGTGTACTTCTGAATAAGCCAAATGTCTATGGCTCTATTTTCCGGTTTGAGGGACAGGCGACAGTGTTTAATTACGAAGGTGGTCCCAACTACCGCGACTTGTTCCCTGAGCCCCCACCACCAGGAATGGTACCTTCCTGTGCAGAAGGAGGGGTTTTGGGCATTCTGCCAGGAATTATTGGCGTGATCCAAGCAACGGAAACGGTCAAAATTATTTTAGGCAAGGGGGATACCCTCAGTGGACGTTTGTTGCTATACAACTCTTTAAATATGACTTTCCGGGAATTGAAACTGGGACTCAATCCAGAACGACCGGTCATTGAGAAGTTGATTGACTATCAACAATTCTGTGGCATTCCCCAAGCTAAAGAAGAGGAAGCCAAACGCCAGATGGATATCAAAGAGATGAATGTCCAGGAGCTCAAGGAACTCATGGATAGTGGTGCGGATGATTTTGTTTTAATTGATGTCCGCAATCCCCATGAGTATGA
>NZ_JAAHHX010001020.1:0-1078 GCF_010672065.1 Moorena sp. SIO4A1
GACAGAGTCTCTGGGTAGCCCAAAGGAGGTAACATTTCCTCCAACTGTTCTAATCGATTCTCCTCTGAGACCGGTTCAGGGTTGCTCAACGGTGGTGGAGGTGGCAACGTTTCCGTTACCTCTATGGTCTCAGGGGTTGCCTCAGGGGTTGCCTCAGGGGTTACCTCAGGGGTTGTCTCAGGGGTTGTCTCAGGCGTGGTTTCAGAGGTTTCCAGTTCAGTCCTTTCCCTTTCCCCTGATTCAACAGTTTCCCTTGTTTCCCGTTCCATGGAACTAAACGTAGGCAACTGAGCGCGATCGCTAATCCCATCGCCAAGATTTTGCACCGATGTCGGTAAATTTCCGACAAGCTTAGCCAAACCAGGGCTGACCCAAACTCCAGAACTAACCAGCCATAATAATACGGTACCCCCAAATAAAGATAAATTCAGAACTTGGTTACCAAACCTGTGGGTGTCAGTTGTCATTTTCCAATGGTCACTTATCATCTCAAGTCTGAAATCTCAAGTCTGAAGTGGGAAGTAGAAAGTCTGAAGAGGTAAGTCTGAAGAGGCAACTCTGACGTTTAACTTCTAGTTGTCGATAAACGTTTTAGTCAACCCTAAGTGTTCCAGCAATAAACCCATTTCACCCTTGATCCTTGATTCCTCATCCTTGAGCCTTCATCCTTCATGCTTGAGCCTTCATCTTTGAGCCTTGATCCTTAATACTTTCAATACTACTAGCTTGCTCCGCAAAAGGATCGCTCATCAAAGCAGTTTGAACCATTTTACTGAGAGATTCGGCTATTGGCCTAAAATTTTCAAGATCACCCAAAGGTTCTATGGGAATTTGGATATTCACCGCAACCCAAGGCACCCGTTTCCGGTGTAACTGAGCCAATTGATCAGCCCAGAACCAACGGCTAGGAGCAGGATTACCACCCTCTGGCCAGGCATACCATTGTACTATAGCGAAGGTTTGCCGCTGATTCCAGGCACGAAAGAAACGGGCGTTAACAACACTTTTGGGGTGGCTTTTGGGCTGGGTTGTGATGGTCGGATTCGCCTGGGTCTTCCCCTCAACATCAGATCCGTTG
>NZ_JAAHHX010001021.1:0-1078 GCF_010672065.1 Moorena sp. SIO4A1
TGTGGAATAACTCAGATGGTACTATTGTTAAGGAACTTCCCGGTCATGGCATTTGGATCAGAAGTTTGCGTTTCAGCCCCAATGGCAAATTGCTGGCTTCTGGTAGTTTTGACCGCACAGTAAAACTTTGGCGTGTGGAAGATGGTTCTTTATTGAGAATTCTAGAAGGTCATCTTGGTCGGGTAGAGGATGTTAGTTTTAGCGCAGATGGAAAACTCCTGGCTTCTGCTAGTAGGGATGGCACAGTCAAGCTTTGGAACCTAGATTTAGAATTAGATGATTTGATGGAACTAGGTTGTGAGTGGCTGGGGGATTATCTGGCGATTCATCCCGAAGAAGAGGAACTGACAGACGGATTTTGTGGCTTGGGGGAAAGTGCGCAAGAACGGGATGACCACAAAATCCGTTAGCATAAGAAATGCTTAACCCGCTGGATTAGAGGGTATTTTTAGCACCTGCTCTGGATGAATGATGTAAGGTTCTTTTATTGCATTCTCTTTTGCTATAGCGAACCAAAATTGTTGAGTGCCATAGCACGTTGCACTTATCTTACTCAATGAATCTCCTAAAAGATAGCAAACATGAGAGCACCACACTCAAACTATCAATTGCAATAGCAGGAGTCGCTGAGAAGCCCACACTTCTCTTGCGAGTAAGTGTGGGAGTATGTCACAACCGACAGTCTCAGGTTTCCTAGTTATTCTTCACAATGCTGCCGAGGGTGTTGGTTAGCTCTTTAGGATTTCCCCTGTTTTGATTGGAGAGGACGGCAATCACGGTCTTGTCATTGAAATAGAGTCGCCAGTAAGACTTCGCGCCATTCTGGGCACCATTATGGGAGAACGTACTTCCCGGCCAGAGAGTATTAAGTGACTGGGCTGAGATGACCGATCCATCAAAGACCTTCATCCCAAGACGAGCCAGATCCATGGCAGAGGACTCAAGTCCACCACCGGGATATTTCCAACTCAGGTTGTCACGAGAGGACAGCACACTCTTACCATTGCCAATCATTCAGTTTAGCTACAAAAGCGGCTTTATATCTCCGTTTTATCCAAGCTTCTGCGAGATTAGCACA
>NZ_JAAHHX010001022.1:0-1078 GCF_010672065.1 Moorena sp. SIO4A1
CTTCATTTATAGTTGGCGTGGATCGGCTACAATCGATCGGTTTCCTAATGCTCTGGGACCCCATTCACCACGCCCTTGATATAGGCTAACTACCTTACCATCCAAGATCTTACTTACAACTTGATCTGATAATATATCTGTATCTTCTATTTCTTGATACTGTAAACCCAATCCACGGATAGCCTCCATTTGTCTGCTGACACTATAACTGGCTCCCCAGTAAGCATGTTCCATGACAAATTGGCGAGGACGATTCAAAATGACATGGTATACGTAAAGTGCTGCTCCTAATGCTCCCCCAGCATCCCCAGCAGCAGGCTGTATAAAAACATTTTCAAAGGGTCCTTCCCTGACTAGACGACCATTGGCAACACTATTTAGGGCAACGCCACCAGCCATGACTAGATTACTGTGTCCAGTTAAACCATGTGCATACCTAGCCATCTTCAACACAATTTCTTCAGTTACATACTGAATACTAGCTGCGATATCAGCATATTTCTGATTTAATTGAGCTGTTTGTTCATCCCAATTAGGATGGTCACGATTGGGATGGGTATTTAGTGTATAAAATTCCGATTCAGGTGGGCGAGGAGAACCAAAAATCTCAATAAATTTATTATTGTAAGTATGCTGTGTTGAGTAATGAAAGGAAAAGTAGTTTAGATTAAGATGAACACTGCCTTCATTATCTATATCCACAACCTTCAAAATTTCATCAACATAGTTAGGGCTACCATAGGGTGCCATTCCCATCACTTTATATTCACCATTATTAACTCGGAACCCCAGAAAAGCAGTAAAGGCCGAGTATAACAAGCCAACGGAATGTGGAAAGCGAAGCTCACGAGTTAAATTAATCTGATTCTGAACATTACTGTTTTCATCCCATTTTGCCGTTGCATATCCAATGGCGGCAGTAGTCCATTCACCAACACCGTCTACCGTTAGCACCGCCGCCTCTTTATAGGGAGAAGCAAACATAGCACTGGCTGCATGAGATAGGTGATGTTCCACAAAAAGGATTTTTTTGACATCAATACCGATTTCTGTTTGAATTTGACTTTTAATCCAAAGT
>NZ_JAAHHX010001023.1:0-1074 GCF_010672065.1 Moorena sp. SIO4A1
TAAGGGGCGTCCATTACCGGAAGAGTCTCAACCAACTCCTGATAGCTTGGAGCAGAAACCTCAGGAGTTGTCATCAACTGTACCTGATCAAAGCTTTACCACGGAATCTGTGAATGGTCAAGTGCCATCCACCAGTAATACGGTGGCTACAGATACAACACAGACTAATACTACGGTGGCTACAGATACAACACAGACTAATAATACACAGACTAATAATACACAGACTAATAATACACAGACTAATAATACACAGACTAATACTACAGAAACTATTGAAGCTGAGACGACGGCGGAGTCGCAGACAGAATCACCAGCTCCGAAGACTCAGCCTACTGTTCATGGGCAGGGGAGCTTGAACCGATTACTGGATACTCTGTTTCCCTATAATCAATCTTTTAATAGTCCTAGCAAAGATACATAGTAGGTCTGAATTGGGTTAATGGGAGTCGGGAGTCGGGAGTCGGGAGTCGGGAGTCGGGAAAAAATGCTGTGGATAGGATTAGTATGGCGCTAGATAAACTAGATTTGCGATTTTGCGATTTTGCGTTCGCGTAGCGTGACATTCGGTCAATCGCATAGTAGCTCCCCAGACCGATCCCTTGTTTGCGATCGCATAAAAATTCCATAGACCGATCCCTTGTTTGCGATCGCTTAGCGTGACTTTCAGTCAATCCCGTAGCGTGACCAAAGGTCAATCCCATAAAAATTCCCTAGACCCAGGCTAGCTTGAGGTTAGGTCATTTTTTAAGGCTTCTGGCACATTAATCGCTTCGTCCAACCCTTGCACGTTCTCCCACTTGGTGTCCTCATTCCAGGAAATGTTTTCAAGGTCTGCCCCCGTGAGGTTTGCCTGTCTGAGGTCTGCACCTGTGAGGTCTGCCGAGCTGAGGTCTGCCTGTCTGAGGTATGTATATCTGAGGTCTGCACCTGTGAGGTCTGCCGAGCTGAGGTCTGCCTGACTGAGGCATGCAGATCTGAGGTCTGTATATCTGAGGTATGCCCCAATTGTGATGATAAAATTCCAACACTCTGTCGTATTGCTGTAGTTAATAATGTGAAGCAATCGCTGAC
>NZ_JAAHHX010001024.1:0-1072 GCF_010672065.1 Moorena sp. SIO4A1
GTCAAGAGACGTCAGCGAAATTGTGGTCGCTCACAAAGACCGGATGGCAAGATTTGGATTCGAGCTTATCGAATGGATTTGTGAACAGAACGGTTGCAGAATCGTGGTTCTCGACCAGTCAAATCTATCTCCAGAACGAGAGATGGTGGAAGACATCCTTGCCATCGTCCATGTCTTCAGTTGTAGACTCTATGGACTCAGGAAATACAAGTCAGTTATCAAAGAAGATCCGAGTCTACCCGGAAACTGAATTAAAGCTAAAATGGAGAACTTGGATTAATGCCGCGAGATGGTGTTACAATCAGGCTATCGCAACTCTGAAAACCACAAAAATAGGGAAATACGACCTTAGAAAGAAAATAATGTCAGAGGTCCCTGAATGGGTTAGTAAAACACCTTACAGCCCCAGGGAATCGGCAATATTTCAAGCATTTGAAGCTCATAAAGCAGCCAAGAAGGTAGACGGAGAAGCTAAGTTTAGGAATTTTTCAGATCCAGTTCAATCGATCAGGTTCAATAAGGTTAACTTCAGGAAAGGGACTTTTTACCCAAAAGAGACGAAAGGTAGGGTTTTTCACAGTAGCGAATCAATGCCAGAAAAGATCCTTCATGACCCTACTCTGGTTATTGATCGAGGACGTTGGTTTATTACTTTTGCCATAGACGAAAAACCTGCTAAACCTTCTCTGCCAGATAGAAGTATTGCTTTAGATCCTGGAGTAAGGACATTTTTGACTGGATTTGACGGCCAGAGGTTTTTAGATATAGGTTCAGGAGACATTGGACGAGTTTACCGCCTTTGTTGCCACTTAGATAATCTAATATCTCGCGCCTCTCTAGCTAAGGGATCTAAAAATAAAAGAAAAAGATTCAAGATCAGGAAGGCCGCTCAGCGAATGAGAGTAAAAATTCGCAATCTTATAGACGAAGCTCACAAAAAGGTTGCCTGTTTCCTCACTTCTGAGTATCAAGTTATTTACCTTCCCAAATTTGAGACATCTAAAATGGTGAGTAAAACCAAGAGGAAAATAAGAAGCAAGACCGTTAGAAAAATGATGTCTTGGGCACATTA
>NZ_JAAHHX010001025.1:0-1071 GCF_010672065.1 Moorena sp. SIO4A1
TAAAAATTCCCAGTGGCTTACCTATTGCTACTTCAATTAGTAGATAGCTACAAACTACTCTGTAGCTACCGATTGAGAGGGTGCATCTCAATGCATGTTGTTTAACGTGGTGGTGCGTTACGGGATGGACTGTTCCAATACTGGCTAATGCGAAAATCAGGGCTAGTCCATCCCTAACGCACCCTACAGAACATTTTCAAATATGAGATGCACCCGATTGAGATGTTCTTGACCAATCCCCAAAATCGCGGGTTTTGGGCATCTAAACATCAGGTTTCAGTCTTGCCTAGTGTGTCTTTGAATACTGGTTCACTGAAAAATATTGGGCTTTGCTATCAAACCCGCCATGGATTTAAGTCCACAGCTCATAGCTAAGGTCGGTTTCAACCGACTCCAACCCTTTATCCCTAGCGGGATAGCAGCGACACCATAGTTTGTAGGAGTTTTGTCAGTCAATCAGCTCTGAATAACACGTGAATAACAATAGAGGTAATAACCTCTATTACAATTAACGACCAATACGACATACTATCAGGGTAGAGTAACCAATCCCCACGGCACTTATGCCAGGGGCTTTTAGTAGCCCTGTACAATATCTGTTAGAGAACAGGATAAGTACGAACCTCCGGGCAGGGTTACGCTCTGCCCCAATAATTTAATCATCATAGAACCGTTAAAGTCAGCATCCCCATTCCATCCACAGGCACCACATTTGTAGCGCTTTCGAGACCTGTAAGATTTACCCTTAATTGGATGGATGTGTAGGCATTGATGGCATGTCTGGGAAGTATAACGAGGATTAACAAAGATAACTTTTACTCCAGCCTCTAAAGCCTTATATTGTATAAATTCGCGAAGTTGATAGAATGCCCAATTGTTGGATCTTCTTTTTTCAGTTTTAGATCTTGGCTGGAGGTTTGTTCTTTCCCTGATACCTGTCAAATCCTCCAAGGCAATCACTGCCCCTTGAGATTTTGCCGATTCTACGATGGCCTTACTTACATTGTGGTTGACCCAAGTCTGAAAACGTCTTTCTTTACCTGATAGCCGTTTCTGAAGTTGGCGACATTT
>NZ_JAAHHX010001026.1:0-1070 GCF_010672065.1 Moorena sp. SIO4A1
TGGCAATCGCTGGTCAACCTATGTTTTGCCAGGAGAAGCAGGTTCAGGAAAAATTTGTCCCAATGGAGGGGGAGCGCTACTGTGCAAAGAGGGAGATACCTTGATTATCTGGGCAAACGAGCAATGCGATCGCGCTGAAATTTTGACTAGCGGACACCAAGCGCGGGTACTGATTGCTGACGAAAACAACTGCTGTCAGGAAGTTTTTTACCAGACTCTCACCCCTACACTCACCGCTAATGGAGAGACACTGGAATACAACGGCTATCAAACCACTAACGGCAAACAATTGACGTCTCAGTCAAAGGTAATGGTGGGGGCTGAAGCCTAGTTCTCAAATAAATGGAAACCAAGTAAGACAAAGGATAAAGGTGAAACATGACAACCCTACTTCGGCAACTCAAAGCCGCTTTTCGGATCGAATCAGTTGCAGTGACCAACAACGGTGTACAAGTCACTTGGAAAGATGGTCATCACAGCTTTTACCATAATCTCTGGCTGCGGGATGCTTGCCACTGTCCCGAATGCTTCCAGCGGGATACATTGAGCCTTAACAGCTCAGAAGGGGAAGGACATGACCCCCTGAAAATGCCACTCAATCCCATCACTGAAGCGGTCAAGGTCGATCGTGAAGGCAATTTGGATATAGTCTGGGGCGGTCAAGAACCTGGACATCACAGTGTATTCGATCCATCTTGGCTGCGAGTTCACTGTCAAACAGACCCCGCCCTCAAACAGCGACGAAAACCCCAACTGTGGGATTCATCAGTGTCCATCCCTCATTTTGATTACCACGAAGTGATGAAAGACGATTGGGCACTGTTGCTGTGGTTGGACAAGATGCTGGAATTGGGAGTAGTCATCATTGACAACGTCCCCAAGAATCGAGAAAGTTTTCAGGCACTGATAGAGCGGATTGGACCGATCCAAGAACGATATCATCCCACCCATATCTTTACGTTGGATACAGCAAACAAACTGGCAGGAAATATTCACCACGCCTATCAGTATATGAAACGTTTAGATAATCACACAGACCATGTATCTTACAACGTTCCTCCCAGACTGCA
>NZ_JAAHHX010001027.1:0-1070 GCF_010672065.1 Moorena sp. SIO4A1
GTTGCAAGTGTTGCATTCCCTAGCGTCAGTGGGATAGGACACACCGAATGAATCAGTGCAACCGCGTCGGGGAAAGTGCCAGTATAGACTATACGGGCCAAAGCGTCCCGTATTGGTGAGACGCACCTTGGTGCCGTTGTAACCTGTAAAATTAACTGAGTCCACAGCTTGATTGGTAACTGCAATCTGTTCTGCCAATTCTGGCGAGAAACCCGCTGCCCGCACTAGGGTGCGGGTAAATTCGTAATGAAAGGTACTGTGTTCTTTGAGTCCGTTGCGGTAGAACTCGTTGAAGGCATTTGTAGGTAACACCCAGCAGAGAATTAACACGATGGTAGATACCCAAGTCAAGAAAAATAGTGTTTTACGCTTCATGTTTGGTTGATACACAATTATGATTCAGAATCAAGCAACTGCTTTGAAAACGTTACTTGGTGCTGAATAATGTCGCCAATTTGCTTCAAGGATTCTTGTTGATTCCTTAAAAAAGCAGCATGGTTTTTGGTGATGTGAGATGTATTATAACTCAGGTTTTGATACTGATTTTTGTGTAATTCACTTAGGTTTACTCCCAGAAGTAAATTGTTACTTTTTTGGGCTAATTCTAGACTGTAATTATTATTCTCCAGCGGCATTTTAAAAGGCTGGTCATAGTTTAATTTTTCGGTGCTTGTAACGCTGTGATTTAAAGCACGGTTAGCACTATTTTCATCCTTTAGGACAGTACTTTGAATATTTGATGAAGTTACGGGTTTAGATGGTTTAGAATTGAGCAAAGTTTGTGGCTGTTCCGAAGTCTGATGATGAATCAGAACGTTTGATGATAGAGCTTCGGCTATTTCCTGGTTAGTATTGCTCAAAATGGTGGACTTAATCGGGCTCCCACCCAAGCTTATGGTTTTAACCATTGAGCGCTGTTTACCGGAATTTTCTGGTTCCTGAGTATACAGCGCAGACAAATCCAGAGACACTTGATGACTAACTAGTTTTGCCAAGGCTTTGACAATAGAGGTATGGTCGTTTGAACCTCTTTTATTGAGGGAAACTGTGACATGTTCCTTATCCTTGAG
>NZ_JAAHHX010001028.1:0-1069 GCF_010672065.1 Moorena sp. SIO4A1
TGGATTGGGTAGGTCGGCGGGGTTGCCCCCGCTTCGCCCCCTAAGCACCGTGCGAACAAGTCTCCAAGTACACGGCGCACCTAATTCCTTTTGAACACGTTATTTTTGCGACTTGCTTTTCTTCGATTTCCGGTTTTGTACCTTTTGGCTTTTGTTCCGGGTCTTAGAGGGTTTTTCCATCCCGCTTCTTAACATTTGTTGTATGTCGGGATTAGTCGCACCCAAGGCATGGATGGAGTGATGGCAATCGTTATGCAGGTAGATGAGGTTATCGTATTTGTCGAGACCCCCTAGGCTTTTTGGCATAATATGATGTAGATGCACTTTATCGTAATTACCTAGATTTTGCTGACAGAAGGGACATTTATATCCCTGTCTGTTGGCTATTTTGTCTCGTCCGCTAGAAAGTTTACTCCTCGCCGTTTTTTCTTTCTGCTTGACTTCCCTTTCCTTCCAGTATTCTATTAGTCCTGGGTCGTCTGGGGATTTATCGAAAGTCACTAAAGTGTGTCTTTCAATTCTTGTCCAAGCGAATTTGTTTATGTGATATCCTTCTTCTCCAAATACCCAATTGTCATCTCTGCCGGGACATAATTTACCGAAGTATTTTTTATTAACCCATTCATGAGATTTCTTTGAGTGCTTTCGTCTACCCCACCGTTGGAGTTTCCAGTATACGTAGTTATCAAGCTGTGAGAAGATTTCCTTGGAGACTGCTCCGCTGTGATAGTTGCTCCATCCTCTTATTATTGGATTGAGTTTATGTATCACTTCTCTCTGGGATACCCCTTTGAGTTTTTTGAATTCTTCTTTCAGTTTATTCTTGACTTTCTTTACGCTTTTCTGGGAGGGTTTGATGAGGGTTATTAATCCCGTTTTTCTACTGGTGGTCTTATACTTTCGGAAAGTCCATCCTAGGAAGTCGAATCCTGTGGATACATGGCTTATTTTGGTTTTTTCCTTGGATAGTTTTAGTCCTCTTTCAGATAACCACTTTTCGGTGATTTCCTTAGCGTTCGCCGCATCTTCCTCGCTTTCTGTTAGGATTACGAAGTCATCAGCAAAGCGG
>NZ_JAAHHX010001029.1:0-1068 GCF_010672065.1 Moorena sp. SIO4A1
ACTAAGGGCTATACCAGATTTATCCTGTTGGGAGACTTCCCTATGGCAAAAGGCTTTGGTAAATTTGTTCTCCAACCAAGGGAAGCAGCAGAGGCTAAGATCCTCAGACAGAGTGTTCTCAAGCATTTCGCCCATCTTCAAGACCCCAGAGTGGAGAGAACGAAACATCATGGTTTGATGGAGATAATCACCATTGCTATTTTGGCTGTCCTCTCCGGAGCCAATGGGTTCGTGGCGATAGAGACCTATGGCCAAGCCAAACAGAAATGGTTGGAGAGTTTTTTAGACTTGCCCTATGGCATTCCCTCACATGATACATTTTCTCGGGTGTTTGCTGCCCTTGAACCCCAACAGTTCCATGAAAGCTTTCTGAGTTGGATCAACAGCATTACCGAAAATTTAACCATTGAGCTGATCCACATCGATGGCAAAACCGCGCTTAGGGTCTTACGACCGAGAGGGAAAACTCAAAGCTTTACATAGTGTCAGTGCCTGGAGCAGTGAACATTCGTTGATGTTAGCCCAGAAAAAGGTGGACAGCCAATCCAACGAAATTACCGCAGTGCCTCTACTATTGAAGTTACTCAACCTCAAAGGAGCAATAGTCACTCTCGATGCCATGGGAACCCAGCGACAAATCGCTGGGCAAATTAAACAAGCACAGGGGGAGTATGTGTTAGCTCTCAAAGGTAATCAGGGAAAACTCGCTCAACAAGTTAAAGATTGGTTTCAACAAGCCCAAGCCAAGAACTGGGAAGGCATAAAGTTTAGTTATCATCAAACCATTGAAGCGCGGCACCATCGGATTGAAACTCGTCAGTGTTGGGCGGTGTCGGTTGCTCAATTACCTGCCTTGCATCGCCAGAGTCTGTGGGAGGGATTGAGCACAGTTGTCATGGTTAAGAGTACCCGTCAGATGTGGAATAAGACGACTACAGAAGTTCGCTTCTACATCAGTAGTCTTTCTGCAGATGGGGAGAAACACAACCTTGTTATCCGTTCTACGCTTCGGATCGAGAACAGTCTTCATTGGGTACTTGACGTCACTTTTCAAGAAGATGCCAGTCG
>NZ_JAAHHX010000103.1:0-16668 GCF_010672065.1 Moorena sp. SIO4A1
CCCATCATGCCGTCAGGGGTAGCTACTACCGTAGGACGGGATGCACCAATGGCCAAAATAGAACCCTGTCCTGGGGGCAAAATCGCATCAAACCGGTCTACACCAAACATTCCTAAATTGGATAGGGTGAAAGTACCGGAATTATATTCCTCTGGCTGCAACTGCTTAGTTCTGGCACGGTCTACTAAATCTTTCCAAGTGCGAGACAGAGAATAAATATCCAGCTGCTCCGCATGGCGCAATACTGGGGTAATCAACCCACCATCAGCCATTGCCACAGCCACAGCTACATTAATGGAACTGTGATACTGAATTCCCCGTTCGGTATAACTAGCATTGACCAAGGGATGCTTCTGCAAGGTAACCGCTACTGCCTTAGCTAGCAGCCCGGTCATGGTAACACCCTTAGGCTTGATTTTTTTGTATAACTTATCTAACTCATCGGTAGTGATGGTGTAACCAACCCTGAAGGTAGGCACTTGCAGGCTGACCATCATATTCCGCACCACTGCATTTTGCAGGGTATTGAACGGCACCACTTCTCCCAGGGGTACAGCCGCAGCAGGTGCTGGCAGAGGCGCTGGCATAGTTGCTGGGATGGGAGTGGGCATTACAGCCGGTGTCGGGGGTGGTGCTGGGGTGGTGGTTACTGGTGCCGGGGGAGTACTCACTTTACCTGCTGCTGCTTCCACATCCTCAGCCACAATCCTGCCATGGGGACCACTTCCTCTCAAGGTATTCAGATCAATCCGTAATTCCTTCGCTAGTTTACGAGCTCGGGGAGAAGCAATAATTCGTCCATTACGGCGGCTGGGAGTATCAGCAATGGCAGCGGGAGCGGTCTGTACCGGTTCTGGGGTTGATGCCGTTGCTTGCTGAGGCGTTGCTGTGTCAATAGCTGGTGTAGATTGGGCAGCTTGTTGTTTAGCTGCTTCAATTTCCGCTTCCGTTTCGGCAATCAGAGCAATCGGGGCTCCCACCGGAGCAGTGTCACCAGCTGATACCGTGATTGTGGCAAGATAGCCTTCATAGAAGGACTCAACGTCCATATCAGCCTTATCCGACTCAACCACCACCACGGTTTCACCTTTTTCGACTTTGTCTCCGGGAGATTTTTCCCAGGAAACGATTTTGCCTTCGGTCATGGTTGAACTGAGGGCGGGCATGAAAACTTCGTGAATCATGGGGTGGTCTTCTAAATCAATTCTAGAGAGCTAGCAAAAACATTATGCCAGCTTGCATTGTAACTTGAATAAGCCCCAGAAAGCCATCGTACTCTGTAAAGAAACCATGAGGCGGGCTTCCATGGTTTTCTACAATACGGATATCCTGTTTGTCCTTGGGATTAGGGATTAGGTGCGATTCGTTAGCTATAAACCTTACCCGATAAGGGTATGGGGGATTAGCTGCGCTTGACATATGAACCTAGACAACTTGATAACCATGCAGGTGTTAGTCCAGCCCGGAGACAAAACCAAAGAATAGTGCAGCCTTAGTACAAAACCTTACTCCTATGATGCCTAACCTGCTGACCATAAAGGCTGCACTATTCTTTCGGTAACTTCTGACCCTCGCGGAATCCTCCTGACAGCCTTACCCCTATTAGTAAGACATAACTTGCTTACTGATAAAGCGGGGTCAAGTAGTGAAGCACTGCCAGCTATCATGTGGTGTTAGTAACAGCTCATGACTCATGGGTACACACCGAAGGTATGTTTAAATCATCGTCATGCTCAAGTGGCGCTTGCTTGCTGAATCGCCACAGACAAAAGTCAATGGGATTTTGACTAAAAGTTCTACTCCTAAAGCGAGATTCTACTACAATATCCCCGGTGAACAGTACCGCCCTAAAAGTCCAATCAATGGTTATCAGGAACGAAGTAACCTCTGTATTTGCTCTGATGAAGGTCAATACTAGAGTAGGTAGTTAGCCGCAAGGGATAGGTCGGTAAGATTGACGTCAGAAGCTAAAGTCACCGGGTAATGCAAACGAATATGCTGACGGACTCACATTTTAGGAAAAGAGATAGTTGTAAGTACCAATTGATAGGTCTAAAACCCTGGAATTTTTTTTCCAGACGGTGGAATGAAATAAGGTTAACAGGAGTGTGAATCTTATTGAAGTTGGAAAAGCGAATATTTCGAGCCCTTTTGCCATGGTCAAACATGGCCACTGAGGTACCAATGACAATGGTTCCTATAATGAGGAGCCGGGTGAAGGGAAACTTTCACGCCCGGTTTTGTTGGCGTAGCCTTCCCGAAGGGTAGACGAGTCAGTGAGGTGACTCACTGGCTTAGTTTAATGGGAGTGGGTAGCTACCAATCACTCTATACATGCTCATGGCTTTTAACTAAAAGCTCTTATCTAGCAAAGGGAGCAGGGAGTAGGGAGTAGGGAGTAGGGAGTAGGGAGTAGGGAACTTTTGATCAAAAATTCCCACAATTCATTATAGGTACCCTTGACGGCTGACAGGGTCAGTCTAATATCTAGTTTAGTATAATCTTAAATTGTATCGATTTTGGTTCCCGAATGAAGGTCACTTCACTAAATCTTTAATTAATAGACTCACACATTGAATAAATGAATAATTTATCCCAAGAGAGGAAACTTATACCTAACAGATAAGGTAAGCCAACATAAGATCACTATTATCATATACTTTGGAACGTAAAATTAGATGGAAAGCGTTAATTAAAACTCTCCAAAAAAATAAAAAAAAAACGATTAAAACGCTAAAATTCAGTAAGTATTTAAGGGTTTAAAAACCATGAAAAAGTTATCAACACTTACGCTCACAGCAGCCTTAGTTACTTTGGTAACAGTAGGTGCTAATCCCGCTCTAGCTGATACATACTTACTGGATTTTGAAAAGGATGATGCTGGTAACCTTCTCCAGGCGGGAACTAAAACAAATATTGGTGAGCAATGGGCAAAATTCGGTGTGCATATAACCAGTAATAAAGGGTCTAATCATCCCTTAAGGTTATTCAACAGCAATTGCGGACCTGATTTTGGGATTACATGCAGCGGTGGAGACGCTGACTTAGCCACGGGACCTTCATTTGGGACGAAGCCACAGGGTAACGTCTTAATTATCAATGAGAACACAAATGAAGAACCTGACGACTGGGCTGGCGGTGGCATCATTTCCTTTGCTTTTGATAAACCCGTTTCTCTCGATTATGTCACCCTTATAGACATTGATGAGAATCTAAATAATACAAACGGATATCTGGAAGCCTTTCTGAAGGATGGCACAACAGAGAAACAATCACTAACACTTGGGACAGACAACTCCCTATCCACTTACGATTTCAGCTATCTTCCTGAATATTCAGTGACCAAGCTAGATATTAAACTACCAGGAAGTGGTGCGGTCTCTGGCATCAAGTTTCGCGATTTCCCAGATCCCCCTAAGCCTTCTAAGAAAGTTCCCGAACCAACTTCGACATTGGGTCTGTTGATGTTGGGTGCTATGGGTGCAGGGTCAGTGTTCAAGCGCTATAAATAATACCATCAGTAATTAGATGGACTTGGGTTAAGGGAATAATCTGTTTTGTGGAGTGTTAAGTGTTAAGTGTTGACCGTTGAATGTCGAGTTTTGAGCTTTGACTGTTGACTGTCAACAGCCGACAAGTTAGCTTGATTTCTATTGAATGCAAGTTGGTATGAAATGCTTAACAAAAAACTTTCCTTGACCGTGCTTACAGGTATTATCCTAATCCTGAGTGCTTGCAATCTGATTAGCAAACCCCCTGCACCGAAACCAACTGAGTCTCCTGCTAATGTCCAGACCAAGCGAGAAGACTACAAAGCCATTGACCTAGCCAATAAGGCAACACCTGATCAGCTGATTGGTGCCGATCCAAAAGCGATCGCATTATCTACCTTTGGTCAAAACCAATCACTGTTGATTGAAGGAAACTTTGATCAACAGGTCAAGGTAGATTATCCTAAACCTGATCAAGCGGTAGTCACCATCACTCAAACGGGTTTACAGGATGACTCTGTACGTGGCATCCGGTATCGTATTGAGTTATCACCCAAGGAATCAGCCCAAACTGGCAAACAGTGGCAGATCATGTGGGCTGGTCAACAGTTTACCTGTCGAGAGGGTCGGGGTCATCAGGATTGGTCTACGGAATTTTGCCAGTAATCGCTGGCTCAATGGCAAAGGGGTGAAAGACAATACACTTTTAAACACGGATAGACAGATAACCAACTATCTGTCTATCCGTGTCTATTCATCTGGTGTGACCTTTTCCTTAATCTGTAGCTATTAATTCAGCCTTGACATCGTACTAAATATCACCGCGAATTTCTTCGATAACCCCATCCCGCAGCAGAATTTCCACGTTCATCTTTTTGACTAGGTTATCTCCCTCTTCCACCCTGAAGAAGCTTTCTAGCTGACCTTGACTAACTTCCTGGTCGAGTTCGAGGGTTTGGACTTGTTGTAGTTGCTGAAGTTGCTGGTTTTTCTGCTCTAGCAGTTCACTTTTCTTTTGATTGACCTGGGTTTGAATGCTTTCAATTTGTTGCGATACCTGAGGACCAGGAGGATTCACGCTCTGGTTTTTAATCTCAGCGATCGCTTTTTGTCCCTGCAGATCAATCTGTTGCAGTTGGCCGTCGAGTTGGTTGATTTGATTTTGTAGTTGTTGCTGAACCTCTTCCTTCCATCGAGGGGTAACGATGGCTTTGATATTAATTGGCCGTTTCAAGAGTAAGTTCTTATTAGAGTCGTCCATATGCGTTCCACTATGTAAGTTTGAGGGATTGAGAGTGTGACTGGTTATATTGCTCAATAATTCTGAGAAAGAAGATTGAGGTTCAGTCTCAAGGTTCGAGGCCCGCACCTCTAAACCTTCTAACGTTTTAACAGAAACTCGCGGAATTCCCCACCTTCTTTGACGGTGGGGATGGATAGCCGAACGATTGATTATATGCTAATATCAAAATAACTCGCTTAGGTTTACATGGTCAGGCATGGGCTGATGATAGTTGAGCTAGGTGGATAAGAGATGTAGTCAAAGTGCGTGAACGAACTCGACCACCGTTCGCCAAAGCGTTTCGGCTTTCTCCGACGCTACGCGAACTGAAAAGGCAAGCGCAAGATGTCATGAGACATCATCGACTGGAACACCAGTTATAAACCGCGAAAACCAAGCGGCAAAAAAAGAATTACTGCCTGGGTCAGACGGGCGGCTGCCTGTGGAAGCTAAGTAAGACCATCACCAGATTCAGTTCTGGACTTTCTATCTGCACGGAAGTACCCAACCTGGCATCAGCGGATGAAACGGGAAATCCTAAAGACGAATAAGACCGTCCTTGTGACGCCAGTTGGAAGCCCCAACTTGAGCGGATCTTGTTGGGGTACTTCACGCAAACATCGCGTCAATGATAGCGCGATAGCGTTCCGTGACTACAGGTCGTCGGATTTTAAAGGTTTGAGTCATCATGCCATTTTCCTGGGAAAACGGCTCTAGAATTAGCCTAAAGGTGCTGATGCGGTCATCTTGGCGATAACCTGGTCGATTTTGGACTTCTCGGTTTAATTCAGTCCGGTATAACGTCTGAACCTCTTTAATATTTAAATCAACATCTTGAGCGAATACGTCAAGGGGAAGATTTTGAGCCGCTACCCACCCTTGCAAGGCATCTAAATTTGGTACTATTAAAGCACCCAATGCCTTTTGGTCTTGACCAACCAGCATAATCTGGTCAATGTAAGCACTACGCAAACAAGCATCTTCTATCGGTTGTGGCTCGATATTTTCCCCATTGGTAAGAACTATAGTATCTTTGGCTCTGCCAGTGAGTACCAAATCATTCTGGGGGGTCACCCAACCTAAATCCCCTGTATCAAACCACCGGTCTCGATCAATTGCCTTAGCGGTAGCTTCTGGTTTGTGATAATATTCCTGCATTACCTGTGCTCCCTTTACCATCACCAAGCCTGTTTGACCTTGGGGTAAAGGCTGATGAGTCTCAGGGTCAACAATCCGGATTTGAGTGTGCGGTAAAGGTGGTCCAGCACTAAAACGCAGGTTACGATAGGAACGCCGGGCATTAGTAACGGGAGAGGTTTCGGTTAACCCATAGCCGACTAGGACTTCGACACCAATAATCTCAAAGAAGTTATCCAAGTGCCTCGCTAAGGAACCCCCACCACTAATGACTTGCTTGATTTCTCCCCCAGTGGCTTCCCGGACTTTTTGATAAACTAGTTTATTGGCTAATTGATGAACCGGCCATAAATAGGAAGCTTGCACTGTGGCCAATAGTTTTTGGATTGGTGAAGGATTTAAATTATCTAAGGTCAACCCCTGAGCAAGCCGTCGTGCCTCGATGTAGCGTTGACTGATCCCTAGCAGGTTTTGGACTAATTTCTGCTTACCTTGGGGTTGCTCACGAAACTGCTTTTGCACCCCCTCATAAATCGATTCCCACAGTCGGGGTACTCCGACCATAAAGTTAGGTTTGAAGGTTTTAAGGTCTTTTTTGACATGGCGCAGGTTGGTGTAAATCTGGGTGGAACCCTGAGATAATAGAAAATACTCCGCTGAGCGTTCGTAGGCGTGCCAGGTAGGCAGGATAGAAAGAACGCGATCGCCTTTTTGGATTTCTATTACTGCACCAAGGGTGTTGACCTGATGCAGGAGATTACCATGGCTCAGCATCACCCCTTTGGGTTTGCCTGTGGTACCAGACGTATACAGCAGAGTTGCCAAGGTTTCCCGGTTATGGTTAGCTTTGGTCAGAGACCGAGATGCCCCGGCTTCCATGAGTTGAGTATAGTTAACAATTTGTCGGGATGATCCGGTCGATACTGGTTGTTCTTCAGAAAGGAGAATCACTAATTCAATGGGTAGCCCATCCAAGCGATCGCCTAATTTTTCCAAAGTTTTGAGGTTTTCTAGCACCACAGCAGTGCTACCGCTATCTTCGAGAATATAAAGCAATTCCTGCCGTTCTGCTTGACCTGAGCGCACCACATTTACTGCTCCTGCACTCATGATACCCTGATCGGCAACTAGCCATCGAGGAGAGTTATCAGCAAATAACGCAATTCGGGTAGGAATACCCTTCTCATCGAGTGTTGGCTGGAAGCCTAGGGATTGTAATCCAGCCGCAAATTGCTCGATTTGCTCCTGCAACTGGGTATAGGTCAGGGTCGAAGCTGGAGCACCATGAGCTCCCACAGCGTGAGGGTCTTGCAGAGCAATGATTGACCCAAAGCGTTGGGCAGCAAGGGGCCAGATTTCTGGTATCGACTCTAGTGAAGAGTAATCAGCAACACGCTTGAGGTAAACTCTCTCTTGTTGTCTGAGGCGTTCTGCATACTGGTTTTTCGACATTCATCAACTCCCTGATTGCTTCGGTAGCTCTTTCTACCATACTCTTCTGCTTAGAGGTGATTGGCAGTGTTGAGTGGACACTATAGTTTCTGTCTTAGATGAAGTCTGGTTAATCACTCGTAGAATAGTCCACACTCACCAGAGTTAGCCGAGTCACCATAGTCACCAGAGTCACCCCATGAGCTAATCACCTGATTACCCCAGCATCCTATGCCCTAAGCATGAGCGATCGCGTGGTAATCTCAGTAAAAATTCATGGTGTACTACTCTAAAAATTCATCTGGCATGAGTTTAATAGCATCTAAGGGTGAGGCAAGGTATTCTACCGTTGCTTGCCTGAAGACAAATTGGATTAAAAGCCTGCAACAGCAAGTTAATTCCAAATCCCACTTATAGCTTCCCTTTAGCCTAAACCAATAATAAATAGCGGCTAGACATAGGGGAAGCCTTCTCGAAGATGACAAAGTCTGCGCTTCGCTGACTAGATGATCAAAATAATCAACGGGGTTTTGAACCGGGATTTGGTATCAGACGATACATGAATTTTGTAGCATTAAAGCTCAACTGAGGAACTATACTGGTTCAAAATTAGTTTTCAATTTCCACCCTACTATCAATAGCATTACCATCTTTGCCAAGTAAAGGATTCAGATGACCTATCTCGAAACAACTGCTGAATTTTATTCTGAAGTCGCTCAAACACCCCAAGTTGGTTTGTGTTGTGTCCAAAGTAGCCCCTTACAACTGCCAGGACTGAAAATTCCTCCACTGATGGCGGAGATGAATTATGGCTGCGGTACTACGGTACATCCCACAGAACTCAGCAATCAGCCAACTGTCCTCTATGTCGGTGTTGGTGGTGGCTTGGAGGCGTTACAATTTGCTTATTTTTCCCAACGTCCAGGGGGTGTGATTGCTGTTGAGCCAGTTCAGGCCATGCGGGAGGCGGCTACCCGTAACCTGAAAATTGCTGCTCAAGACAATGCCTGGTTTGACCAGAGTTTTGTGGAAATTCGGGAAGGGGATGCCTTTGCCCTACCGATGCCAGATGATTCTGTAGATGTGGTTGCTCAGAATTGCCTATTCAACATCTTTGAACCGGCTGACCTGATGAAGGCACTCAAAGAAGCCTATCGAGTGTTAAAACCAGGTGGACGACTGTTAATGAGTGACCCCATTGCAACTCGTCCGATTCCACCCCATCTACAGGAAGATGAGCGGCTACGAGCTATGTGTCTGTCTGGTGCGCTCACTTATCAATCCTATGTTCAGCACCTGGTCAGGTCAGGTTTTGGTCAAGTAGAAATTCGAGCAAAGCGTCCCTATCGGCTTCTGGATTGCCAAAACTACAACCTAGAAGAACCCCTGCTGCTGGAAAGTCTGGATTCTGTTTCTTTCAAAGTTGTGATCCCAGAGGATGGACCATGTATTTTTACTGGCAAGACAGCAATTTACATGGGCGCGGAAGAGTTTTTTGATGACAATGCGGGACACATCCTCTCCCGTGGTGTGCCAGCCGCTGTTTGTGATAAAACAGCCGCGAAATTAGGAAAGGTGAATCCAGAAGAAATCTTAGTCACTGATTCAACTTGGCACTATGTTGGTGGTGGTTGTTGTTAAAGGTGAAGTATGAAGTATGAAGTATGAAGTATGAAGTATGAAGTATGAATGCTGTTCATCTTTGGCATCTGAAGTAGAGTAGGCTGAAGAATAAAAACCATGGATTTGTTTATCAACCAATCCATGGTCTAATTAAAGATTAGTAAATTACAAATCCTACTTTAGAAGTAATACTTCAGAAGTCATCCTTCAAAATTAATACTTCTAGCAATTACAAGTCAATAAAACTTATGATTAAAACAGACGTTTCAGCTGTTACACCGTTCCACAAAAAACTGCAATCTCCCTTAAGTAAACACCCAATAACGGTTTTACAAATTAATCTGGGGAAGCGTTGTAATCTAGCTTGTACTCACTGCCATGTGGAAGCTGGTCCTAAACGAACTGAAGAACTTTCTCCAGAAATTTGTGACCAGCTTATTAAGCTGATTCATCAGTTTCATCAAATTAAGACCGTTGACTTGACTGGTGGTGCGCCAGAGATTAATTATGGCTTTAAGCCATTAGTTGAAGCAGCATACCAAACCGGAAAGGAGGTGATTGTTCGGTCAAATTTGACCATTTATTTTGAACCGGGATATGAGGATATACCTGACTATTTCGCTAAGCACCAATTACGAGTAGTAGCTTCTTTGCCTTGTTATCTGGAAGATAATGTAGATAAAATGCGCGGCAAGGGGGTTTACGATGATTCGATTCGGGCGATTCAATGGCTGAATCGGTTGGGCTATGGCAGAAACCCCAAATTAATTCTTGATTTGGTCTACAATCCTTCCTTGCCACTGAGTGAAAAGTTTTCTATGACTCCTAATCAGGTTAAGTTGGAAAAGGATTATAAAGTGTTCCTAAAAGAACAGTTTGATATTGACTTCAACCAGCTATTTACAATTACAAATATCCCCGTTGGTAGAACAAAGTTTCATTTACAACGCACCAAGCTATATGCTCCCTATATGGTGTTTCTAGAAAACAGTTTCAATGCCAGTACGGTGCAGCATTTGATGTGTCGCAATGAATTGTCTATTGACTATCTGGGTAATGTCTACGATTGCGATTTTAATCAGATGGAAAATGTAGCAGCAACCTCTCGCACTGGAGAAAGGTTGACAGTTAGTAAACTTCTGGAAGCAGGAAGTTTAGACATAATTGAGGAAATTCGTACCGCTTCCTATTGCTATGGCTGTACAGCAGGGTCTGGTTCCAGTTGTGGTGGTGCTTTGATTTGATCCAATCAGAGTTTTTTTGATTATAATATGAATTAATTTTCATATCAATGATAATTCAACTGCTGACAAGTGCTGAATTATGAACTCAAAACAGAGGAGTAACAAGCGAGAGTTAGCCACCTAATTTATTGGGTGGCCGGGGAGCGTACCGGTATTTATACCGGCTCTCGTGTCATGGGAGCTGCTTTGTCCTACCCAAAGTTTCTAGAAATTCAGAAAGGCTTAAATTGGCTTCTTTAGCCATTTCTTTTAGTCCATTCCAGGCCGTTTCTGTAGTCATTACACTATAGGATTTTTTTCGCACACCATGCAAGCTCGGTCTTCCCACTTTTTTCTTGATTTTTTCTGGCATTTGCTTGACACATTAATTATCCGGGTATATAATTAATGTAGCACAACAAAAGGTCGATAGAATGTACGGATGTCAGCAGCACCTAATAACTACAACGACTGAGAATCAGGCATTCATAGAGTTCATCTGTTCGGAAGCCAACAAGTTAACAAATTGTGGCTTATATTATTGCCGTCAAATGTTGTTTAAGGTTGGCAAATACCTTAACAACGCGGAACTGGATAAGATAATGAAGACAAATGTCCACTTCAGGGCATTAAGATCTGCATGTGCTCAACAAACTTTACACGGAGTCATTGAGTCTTTCAAGTCTTACAAAGCTCTCAAGAAAAAGTATGACAAAGGGCAATTGACAGATAAGCCTAGAGTTCCAAAGTATCGTAAGAAAGGAGGGTTATCTGTAGTTAGCTATCCTGCCCGCTGGGTAAAGCTGGTAAAAGGTCAACTCAAATTTACCCTGGGAAAGCAAGTTAAAGCCTGGTTTGGCATTGATCACTTTCTACTACCTATGCCATCCAATATAGACTTCAAGTCAATTAAAGAGTATCGTTTTGTCCCCAGGAATGGCTGTTTTTATCTGGAGTTTGTATACGAGCGACCAAAACCAAAGCCGGTAACACCTACAGAGAATGTATTAGGTATCGACCCCGGCCTCAATAACTGGTTAACTTGCGTTTCTAATATTGGAAAATCTTTTATCGTAGATGGCAGAAAAGTCAAGTCACAAAACCAGTGGTACAATAAGCGAGTATCTGCAATCAAAAAAGGGAAACAATGCGACTATTGGGATGAACAACTAGCATCTCTGACTGAAAGACGCAACTGTCAAATGCGCGACAACGTGAACAAAGCGGCTAGATTTGTTGTTAACTGGTGTATAAGACATCAAATCAGTATAGTCGTTTTCGGTTGGAACAAAAGGAATAAAGATGGTATCAATATTGGTAATAAAAATAATCAGCAATTTGTTCAAATCCCTACCGCTAAATTAAAAAATAGAATTGAGCAGCTATGTATTGAGTACGGTATTAAATTTATTGAGACTGAAGAGAGCTATACCAGCAAGGCAAGTTTTCTAGATAATGATTTTCTACCTACGCTTGGTGGGAAACCCAAGGGGTGGAAAGAATCTGGAAGGCGAGTAAAGCGTGGACTTTATAGGTCTCGAAAAGGTGAATTAATTAACGCCGACTGTAATGGGGCTGGTAACATCCTCAGGAAAGTAGAGACACAGCTAGGGTTTCCCCTAGCCAAGGTCTGTAGAGCAGTTTTGAGCCTGCCACAACGATACAGATTAGATTCACTTTCTAAATCGTATCGTGAAGCAACTTCACGGAGCGCGGTTTTAACCCGCGAAGTGAAATCCGCTTAGAATCCCTGTGCTTTCAAGCCAGGGAGAGTTCAATAATCCGGTGCAATCCCTGAGTAATCAACAGATTGTGGATATCTATCAGGGCAAAATTGATAACTGGCAGGATGTGGGAGGCAAGAAGGCACCAATTACAGTAGTCAACAAAGCCGAGGGACGCTCTACCTTGGAGTTATTTCTGAAGTACTTCCAGCTGAAAAATAGCGAGATTAAGGCAGATGTGGTGATTGGGGATAATGAGCAGGGGATTAAAACAGTGGCGGGTAATCCTAATGGGATTGGTTATGTCTCCATTGGCACCGCAGAATATAGCAGCAAACAGGATGTTCCGATTAAATTACTGCCCGTTGCTGGAATAGCGGCAACCACAGAAAATGTTCAAAACGGCACTTTCCCGCTATCTCGTTCCCTGACGTTAGTAACCAAAACTATTCCGGTTGGGTTAGATAAAGCATTTATTGAGTTTTCGCGATCGCAAAAGGTACAAGACATTGTTAAAGAGCAAAACTTTGTCCCCCTCGAAGAATGAAGAATGAAGAATTAAGAATTAAGAATTAAGAATTAAGAATTAAGAATTAAGAATTAAGAATGAAGAATTAAGAATTAAGAATGAAGAATGAAGAATGAAGAATGAAGAATGAAGAATGAAGAATTAAGAATGCCACAAACTTTGAATTATTAATTATAATTCTCAATCCCCAAACCCTCTCCCCTGCTCCCCTGCTCCCCTGCTGTCAGAACAATAAAATTTAAATTAAGACCAGCTTATCAATGCCCAATTCTCAATTGTTAATTCTCAATTCTCAATTCTTAATTCTTAATTCTTAATTCTTAATTCTTAATTATAAATGCTCAATTTTTTTCGGAGTGATTCTCTCCTAATCTCGACCCTACAAGGCTGTGCTTTGGTGGCTGGTGCTATCGTGGTGCTGATTGTTGTGTTCCTAATCACGGAAGCCTTGCCAGTATTGGGACAAGTAGGATTACTCCCCTTTTTTACCGATCCATCCTGGCATCCTGCCGAGACTCTGTACAACTTCACCCCGATGCTTTGGGGTACCCTATTCGTCACGGCTGGGGCGATGCTAGTAGCCACACCCCTGGGAATTCTATCTGCAGTCTTTTGTCAGTATTACGCGCCTCCACCGATTGCTGGACTTTATAGACGGCTAATTGAATTGTTGGCAGGGATGCCCTCAGTTGTTTACGGCTTCTGGGGTTTGGTGAAGCTAGTTCCGTTAATTGGACGCTTCCAGCCACCAGGAGCCAGTCTTCTAGCTGGAATTGCGATTCTGACCCTGATGATTTTGCCAACTATTGCTCTGACCGCAGACGCTAGCTTTGCTAAAGTCCCCCCAGAATACCTACAGGGATCAGCAGCCCTGGGACTATCCCGCTGGGCAACAGTCAGAGGTGTTGTGTTTCCGGCTGCTAAGTCGGGGTTGTTTACTGGCTTGATTTTAGGAACAGGACGGGCGATTGGAGAAACTATGGCGGTGCTGATGGTGTGTGGCAATGTGGTGCAAACTCCCAAAAGCCTATTTGAGCCGATGCGAACTCTTACTGCCAATATCGCCTTGGAAATGGCTTACGCTATGGGCAATCACCGCTCAGCACTTTTTGTCAGTGGCTTGCTGCTGATGGCAATAATTTTGGTACTGGTAGCAATTGCAGAAATGATCAGCAAGGGAGGAATCTATGAGTAAGAACTTATATCAAGTCTGGTTGAATACCCATAATTAAGGAGAGGGTGGGGAGATGGGGAGATAGGGAGATAGGGACATAGGGACATAGGGAGATATTTATTAAGGGTAATTATCCTGACATGATATGAAAACGAAGCCACAACCGACAACCGACAACTTCCAACCTGCAACCGACAACTTCCAACCTGCAATCGACAACTTCCAAGTTTCAACGGTGATGATTTGGGCGATCGCACTGTTCGTAACTGCTGTATTCCTCTGGATTTTGAGTGATATCGTCTGGCACGGTGTCGGGCAAATTAACTGGGAATTCCTAACTACTACACCAAAGAATGCTGGACGGGAAGGAGGGATTGGTCCAATTCTGGTTTCCACTCTCCTAATTTTAGGTGTATGTATGACCGTTTCTGTTCCGATTGGAGTAGGGACAGCAATACTGCTAGCTGAGTTCACAGATACTAAGAGTATTTTCGGGCGTCTGGTTCGTCGTAGCTTAGATGTACTGGCAGGAGTACCCTCGATTGTCTTTGGGCTATTTGGCAATGCCTTTTTCTGCAAAACCCTAGGGCTAGGCTTTTCAATTTTGTCTGGGGGGTTGACATTAGCCTGTATGGTGTTGCCAATCCTAATTCGATCAACAGAGGAAGGGTTTCGCGCCGTTAGTGATGATTATCGCCTTTCTGCCACTGCCCTTGGTTTATCCCGCACTACCACTCTCTGGAATTTGCTGTTACCAGCGGCAGCACCGGGACTAGTGGTGGGATTAGTGTTAGGCATAGGGCGAGCGATCGCTGAGACCGCAGCACTGATCTTTACTAGTGGTTATGTGGATCGGATGCCAGAGTCTTTGCTGGATTCTGGGCGATCGCTGTCGATTCATATTTTTGATTTGTCGATGAATGTAACAGGGGGAAATGCTAATGCTTATGCCTCAGCTTTAGTGTTGCTAGTGTTGTTGTTGCTGATTAATGGTACAGCAGCATGGATGACTCAGTATTGGTTGCATCGGAGGGTGGAGTCTGTTTATAAGCAATCAGCAATCAGCAATCAGCAATCAGCTTTTTGAATAAAATATAGCAATTCTATCTCCCATGAGGTACAAAGGTATCCCCCTAAATCCCCCTTAAAAAGGTGGACTTTGAGGTTTATAACTGTACCTCATAAATTCAATAAACGCTATCAGCTGATTGCTTACGGCTTACCTAATTACTAATTAAAAATTCACATTAACAATTTCCAAAAACAATGGTTAACCCTTTAGAAATAAAACAGCGATTACCGGTAAGCCAGTCTATAAACGACCCATTGATTCAGACCGATCGGCTATGTTTACATTATGGAACAAAACCGGCCTTTGCTGATGTATCGTTGCCAATTTATAAAGGTTCCATTACAGCACTAGTGGGACCGTCTGGTTGTGGAAAGACTAGTTTTTTAAGTTGCCTAAATCGCTTGACAGATTTGATTCCTAATGCTAAAGTTACCGGTAGGATTCGCATTGGTTCCCTAGATGTGCTGAGTCCTCGGATGGATGCGATCGCAAAGCGTGGTGCGATGGAGCTAATTGCACTTCGTCGTCGTGTTGGAATGATTTTCCAAAAGCCGAGTCCCTTCCCCTTCTCAATCTGGAAGAATCTGGCCTTTCCGTTGCGGGAACATGGTGTTAAAAACCGGGATAACATTGCTCAGCTCATAGAAACCGCACTCCGGGATGTTGGTTTGTGGGATGAAGTAAAAGACCGACTACACACTTCGGCTCTTGCTCTATCTGGTGGTCAAAAGCAGCGCCTTTGCATTGCCCGTGCCTTGGTTTTGCAACCGGAAGTACTCCTATTAGATGAACCCTGTAGTGCCCTGGATCCCATATCCAGCGGTGTGGTCGAAGATTTGATAGCTAGGCTCAGGGGACGCTACACCCTGGTGATTGTTACCCACAACCTAGCTCAAGCCAGACGAATTGCTGACTATACTGCCGTCTTCTGGGTCAAGGAAGCAGTGGGGAGATTGATTGAATACGGCTGTGTGGAGCAGATTTTTGAACAGATTTTGTGACGCATTCCCACACCTGGCCTACGGCCACGCTGCGCGAACGTTCAGGTGGGGGTCAAGGAACAAAAAATTGTGTTATAATTAATTTAACTTGAGCGGTACGGCAAAGGACAGAACAAGATTCTGAGCAACCTAGAGGCACGACCTCTCAACGCCAGGGAAAACAAACCTGTAAATCCTTTGTAGTCGGTTTATATACGTCAGACTCTAGGTAAAAGTTTCTAAGAAAAGCCCCATAGCGGAAACGACTTGGGGGAAAAGTCCAGCAAAAGTCCTGGCTTTTCGGCGCGAATGCCGCCTGTCGCGAGGGATAAACCCTTGTAATCAAGACGGACACCCCCACCACGAGAACGCAGGTGGGGGAAGCATTCATTCACCTCAACAAGCCTTGACAGCTGCCTATGTGAATGGAATGAGAGGATAAAGCTGTGCTCTTCCCTGCTCCGAATTCCCGTAAGCATATGCGCTACGCGCACGCTGCGCGAACAGCGGTCAGCCGTCAGTGGTCAGCCGTCAGCTTATTTTATTCAAAAGCTGATAGCTGATAGCTGATAGCTGATAGCTGATAGCTGATAGCTGATAGTTGATAGCTGATAGCTGATAGCTGATAGCTGATAGCTGATAGCTGATAGCTGACGATTGGGCGTTGCTGATTCTGAGTATGGTTTCGCCCCCCTAGGGCGTGTTTTCAAAGTTTTCCGCAAGATTTAGATCCCCCCCAGCCCCCCGCGCGGAAGGGGGAGCCATACTCAAAGTCCCCCTTTTTTAAGGGGGATTTAGGGGGATCTCAGAGTTTGAAGACACGCCCTAGCCCCCCAATTCTGGGGGGAACAAAACTATCAAAGTCCCCCAAAGTTGATACCGCTGGCGAAATTAATATTTGTTTAGACATAGGTCAACCGGTCGGCCCAAGAGCAGCAAAACGAGAACATCGGGTAGCTGCAAATGGAACTCCCTGCCACCAATTAACCAAACGCACAATAT
>NZ_JAAHHX010001030.1:0-1066 GCF_010672065.1 Moorena sp. SIO4A1
TCATCTTGCCCGTTACCGTCAGTGTGGGATATCTGCTTACCCTCTGGTTACGGCCTGGTGCCAGCTTCACTCTGACGGAATGCCGTCCGTCTCGGTGTGGCCAGGTAGGCTGTCACTTTATCTCCTAAAGGGGTCGGGTTTGCACCGCCATCCAACGAACAGTTAGGTTTGTGAGTCAATCCTCACGCGCCCCTGAGTCATACCCCTCCCGGTGAGGGAGGCTCCTACTCAGAACAAGCCGCACTATATCTTGAGGCTTGCAACTTTTGTAGCCCTTGGTTCCTAACGGGGTAAATCCAAAGCTTCCTTTGCTTCTAGGGGTGACTTTGCCTATTCCTAGTTTTTGATGCTTGGCTATGTCCCCAGTGACCCAGCCTTTGATTGGTTTCAATGGGTTGTGTCTGATCGGGTAACCGTATTTGTTAAGTGCTGCTTTCTGTCTCCCTCCCTGTCCCTTGCAAGTAACCAACAGTGGCTGATAGGTTTTCAAGACCAAGGTCTCAATATCCCCAACACAAGCAGCATCAATCCAGTGTTGCTTAGGAAGACCTAGTTTAATCCGGTTATACTTGGTCTGCGCTCCTGTTCCAGTAACTACAAGCAAGATATTCTGGAGTACTTTAACTAACTTGTTACGAGTTGTATTTACCGCTGCTGCATCCAATAATGGTTGCTTGGCTTTAGTTTTGATTTTTTGGAGTAAACTTGGCTTATTTTTTAGGAATTCCTCTATGGGCTTGTTTCCTTTCCGTTGATTGCATTTTTCGCAAGCTAAGCAAAGATTACTGACTCGATTACTTCCGCCCAATGACTTTGCTTGAATGTGTTCGATTTGCAGTGGAACGGATTGTTTGCCGCAGTAAGTGCATTCCCTTCCCCATTTCTCTAGCAAGTACTCTCTAACTTCATAACCAGCTAGCTCTCCTTGCTGGTACTCAACACCACTGATTTCATGTTTCTGCATTTTTTGAGTGTCAAACTTAACTCTTTCAACCCAAATTTCATTAATCGGGCAAAACTTGGTTAATCGCTTTACCCATGTTTCAATCGTCGAAATCCTGTGTTC
>NZ_JAAHHX010001031.1:0-1065 GCF_010672065.1 Moorena sp. SIO4A1
TAATTTTTATTCAGAAAACTCATTGGGTAAAAACTCAATAAATTTCCCCTTCAATAAGCTTAATATTACTGAATTTTGCTTATATTGGTTTATAGCTTTTCCAGTTTTATTATCGGTCATATTATTAATAATATTTATTATTATAGATATTGTATTGTTTTTATTGGTGAATTGGAATTGCTTTGGGATTTTCGAAAATGCCAATTTTGACATGGTATTTATTCTATTATTAGAGTGTTTAACCGGATTTTTTTTATTTAAACATCTCCACAAATTTGGATTTAATTTTGATAATTTTGGCATTTTTAAACCAAAAAGTATTAATATAAAACTAATTTTATTTATAGTAGTTTTTAACTATCTATTTGCTTGGAACTGTCATTCGTTTAATTTCTATTCTCTTTCTTTAATTGTTCCAGATTATGTTTTTGAAAAATTAATTAATAAATCAGAATTTACAAATACTATCGGGATACTTTCTTTTAGCTTTTCGACTATTGTTTTTATTCCGTTGTTAGAAGAGCTAGTTTTTCGTGGTATAATCTTGCAGAAGTGGGCAATAAAATGGGGTATTAAAGCTGGAATATTAACCTCATCTTTATTATTTGCGATTTGCCATTTGAATTTGAATATTGTACCATTGTTCATTTTAGGAACTATATATTGTGTTCTATACTTTAAAACTGGCAAATTAATAGTACCAATCATTTGTCATAGTCTTCACAATACTATTGTGACAATTTCTATGATTGGACAATACTATAGTATATCAAACGGTGAATTCATTTCGATAAACGATTATCAAGCTTCAATGGAACCATTATTAGGCCAAAAAGCAATTGTAGCAGCTATATCCTTTGCCGTTATCATGGTATTTTTATATCGAAATTTTCCTAAACAAGATGACATCCTTCCCTACTATAGAAATCCTAAGTGATTGATTAATAGCAATTATTATACTCATGAGGTACAAATTTCTGGGTTTTAGGGAGCAGGGAGCAGGGAGCAGGGAGCAGGCAAGAGGCAAGAGGCAAGAGGCAAGAGGAACCCACCCCTAACCCCTCC
>NZ_JAAHHX010001032.1:0-1059 GCF_010672065.1 Moorena sp. SIO4A1
GACCTACCTTTTTTTACCACAAAATGCTACTAACTTTACATAGCAAGCATTTCAGCCTGTTTCGTCGCCCCCCCAGCAATGGTACAGTAGTTGGTCTAGCAATTTGTCTGCACATCCTGGCTGGGGATGGAGATGAGGTAATTCTTCTGACTCCACCCTGGTTAGGTTATCGGCGTATGGTTCATCTTACTGGTGCAGTGCCGGTGGGTGTGCCTGTGGATACAAATACCTTTGATATGGACCTCGATGCGATCGCATCTGCGATTACAGAACGCACTCGGGCAATAATCGTCAATTCACCCCACAATCCCACAGGTAAGATTTTCTCAGCAACAACCCTTGAGGGTTTGGCTGCTATACTCACCGATGCCTCTAGACGTTATGGTAAGCCCATTTACCTAATTTCTGATGAAACCTTCAGCCGGATTGTGTTTGATCACCAGCCTTGTCCTAGCCCTACCCAGTTTTACCCATTTTCTTTCTTGGTCTATGGTTACAGCAAGACCTTCATGGCTCCTGGTCAACGCATAGGGTATATTGCTTTACCATCCACTATGCCCAATCGGCAAGAAATCAGGCGAGTGATTGGCATCTTACAACAAAGTGCTTTTGGTTGGTGTTATCCTAGTGTATTAATGCAGTATGCCCTAGGGGACCTGGAGCAACTCAACCTGAATATCGAGCATTTACAAAAAAAGCGAGATTGGATGGTCAAAGCACTGCGGGACATCGGTTACAAGCTCCGCACCCCTGATGCAACATTCTTCCTATTGGTGCGCTCCCCTTGGCAAGATGACTGTGCTTTTGCCGAGTTACTGGCCAGTCACGGCGTCTTTGTATTACCTGGAACGCCACAGGAAATACCAGGTTATTTCCGCATCTCCCTGACTGCCAGCGAAGAGATGATTTCCAGTGCCCTGCCCAAATTCCAAGCCGCATTCCAAGCCGCGATCGGCTAAGCCGCGCCAAAGGCGATTAGCCCGAAGGGCTACGCTACGCGATCGCATCTATTGACACTCCCCAGTCGTCCTGATGGTGATTGTATAGCGCTACGGGCAA
>NZ_JAAHHX010001033.1:0-1059 GCF_010672065.1 Moorena sp. SIO4A1
TGATAGCTTGTTTCCCTATTCCTCAAAACTTTTAATTGGTGACTCCGTTTCACTCCATCACCAGGCTATCCTTCCCGACGCTGACCCTATCGGGTACAGCGCGGGGCTGCCGCCTTGAAGCTCAAAGTACCTCAAAGTATTAATAAGTGTACTAATTAAGAAAGCCCTGAAGTGACTGATATCACATCCCGGAAATGTAAGCATTCAGCTATCAGCGGTCAGCGGTCAGCCGTCAGCCGTCAGCTTTGTGGCACAGGCCACAAGCGCTGTGACTTCACTCAGATTAAACAAATGGTTACCTGTTTTATTCAAAAGCACCTCAAGTAGCACCATCTGTAGCGCTAATCGCTGACCGCTGATAGCACCTCAAGTAGCGTGCGCGTAGCGCATTAGCTAAAAGCACCTCAAGTAGCGTGGCACAGGCTTCGACGCTGGGACTCATTAGCTGATAGCTGACGGCTGAATGCTTACCCGGAAATTACCTATAATTTCAAACCTCCTTGCTGCAACTTCTTAAACGGATCGAGAATAAAATCAATAATCCGACGCTGGCGTACAATCACCTCAGCAGTCGCTGTATCTCCAGGACGCAACCCAATACACTCCTTACCTGTGGGAAGACAATCTTGATTTAACGCAATTTCTATGTTGTATGCTGCTACCTTTCCATTTCGTGTTTCCACCTCAGAGGTAGTTGGAGAAATTTCCACTAATTCTCCTGCTATCACCCCATACTCTTGAAACGGATAGGCATCAAATTTCAATTTAACTGGCATTCCTTTCTTTAAAGAACCACTTTCAGTGGTTGCCATCTGGGCTCGAATAATTAATGATGAATCCTCTGGGGCAATTTCTGCTACCATAGTTCCCTGCTGCACTACAGCACCAGGTCTTTGAATCGGTAACTGAAATACCATTCCACTGACCGGTGCCTCTAAGACTCGTTGCTTTAACTGAAGCTGCAAGGAGTCAATCTGACGCTTACTCTGAGAAATTTCTGAATTTAGGGTAGTAATTTGGGTCTCTATATTATTCAGTTGTTCTTCTATTTTAAGTACG
>NZ_JAAHHX010001034.1:0-1059 GCF_010672065.1 Moorena sp. SIO4A1
TCCCTACCTGAATCCTTACTAATCTTTTAATGTAATGTTTAATCGAATCGGTAATATTTTCTAAACCTCGGTTAGTTTCGAGGTTAGTAGCCAGAGTTTCTTTGAGATTGGTAAACTGTCCTCGCAAAACTTTTTCGTTAATGTCTATTGTGCGGTTTTGTTTATCGTTTTTAATAATCAACAGTGGGCTACTATCACTTAATTTATTTACAATATTTAACCAATAATAAAAATTGGTATCTTCTCTGCGACTATCTGTAACTAAAGTATAGAGAGAACGTTTAGTCAAGAAAAACTGATGGGTAGCATAATAAATTTCTTGCCCACCAAAATCCCAAATATTAACCTTAAATTATCGTCCGTTATCTAGAGTAAAACTCCATTTGATAACATCAATTCCTTCCGTAGACAATTCAGTTTCTTGGAGTTTGTATTCGCGGTCTTGAATTTTCTTAGCTAAACTAGTCTTGCCTGCTCCGGCCTCGCCGACAATCAACAACTTAGCTTCATAAATATAATCTTTTCCTTCTTCCCTTAATTGTCGAAAATATTTTTTAATTGCACCTACACCTCCACGGGCTACTTCTAGCGGTGGCTCAACTAGGGGATTATCCGATAATTTTAGCTTGGTTAAATTGGAGAGATTTATAAAAGATTCCGGCAGTTTTATTAGTTGATTATTCGATAAATATAGCGTGGTTAAATTGTATAGATTTCCAAGAGACTCTGGTAGCTTGGTTACTTTATTGTGCTCTAAGTATAGCGTTCTTAAATTGGATAACTTACCTAGAAAATCTGGCAGGTGTGTTAGTTGATTACTCGATACATCTAGGGTTGTCAAACTGGATAGCTTTTCCAGATAACTCGGTAAATAAGTTAGTTGATTATTTCCTAAAAATAGTGTGCTTAAATTTGATAAATTACCTAGAAACTTTGGCATGTATTTTAATTCAATATCCCATAAATATAGCCTAGTTAAATTTGGTAAGAATTCAGGTCATTGGAATCAGGGAAGGATAAGAAACCGTTGGGGAAACGGTAGCCTCAAGAGCTTGTCGA
>NZ_JAAHHX010001035.1:0-1058 GCF_010672065.1 Moorena sp. SIO4A1
TAACGAGATGCTCACAGCATGGTCTCAATGGGGTTTAGCCTTGTTGTCACCCTCTCAGGGGGAACTGGCTCCTACCCAGGACCTATCCAAAACCCCACACCCGACACCCTATCTAAGTTTCACCCTTGTTGTCATCCCCTTAGCATCGGTGGATATGGTTGACAAAAAATTATTCATGTGCTAAGCAAAATTCAGCACTCACCACTGACCTACTCAGCACTGATCCACGATGTTCTAGTTAGCAGGAGTGAAATCTTGGCTGAACCGATTTATATTCAATTGACCTGGGAAGACCCAGAAACTAGCGAGTTAAAGAAACCTGTTCTGAGACCGCCAATTGCTGTTGGTCGAGAAAATGACCATTTGCCAGAACAGTTAGCAGGTCAATCTGTGTCTCATCTGGTACTTCTTGACAAGGAAATTTCCCGGTATCACGCCCTGATCACAGTGGCTAATACCCAACTCTATATTACTGACCGCAGCGCCAATGGCACGTTTATTAACGGGCGGAAGATTCGCTCTGGTATTCAACCTTTTTCAAGCAAGGACACCCTACGAATTGGTCCGTACAAGATTACAGCGACCTTGAAACGGGAAAATGACCTCAACGCCACTGCACAGAACTTTGACCAGACGAGTCTATTAGGTGAGAAAAATGTTTCCAACTCTCTGCCCAAGAATAAACCTGTAGTTTGGTTGATTGGCTTAGTGATACTGTTAATAATGGGAGTTGGCACCTGGGCCGTGGTCAGCGGTCTGCTGGAGGGGTTAAAACCAATACCAAACGAGGAAAACGATTCCTCTAGACATCATCTAGAACGGGTAGTCTAGAATACCTAATGCCCTCAACCAAAGGCGATGAGATTCTAATGTTATGGAAAATGAGAGCTAAATGGAACGTAACCTATGGAATCTCTTATCAATGTTCGATTTTCCATTAACCCTTTCCCAGGGGCTAGGCTTCGGCGTTCCTTGGTATTGGTGTTGCTAGGTGTACTTACCCTACTGCTCACCCTATTACCAGCCTCTACCTTAGCACAGGAATTTTTGGCAAATGG
>NZ_JAAHHX010001036.1:0-1058 GCF_010672065.1 Moorena sp. SIO4A1
TCAAAAATCCCAAACTTACATCTTTGGCGAACAATTACCAGAAGCTGAATTGAATTGGTTAGTTGAAGAAATCCGAGCTTGGTTGGATGTCAAATCTAGTGATTCATCACCAAGTCCAGAAGTTTGAAGGTTTTAAAGTTGAAGGTTTAAGGTTGAAGGTTTAAGGTTGAAGGCAAAATAAAAAACCAATCAATACCGAAATTCAGCAACTAAGGCTAGATAGAGACGATGATTTTGCCAGCCTCATATTTGGTGCTCAACTTAACCATATTTTTACTTACCATATTTTTGCTTACTTGTCAATTTAATTTTAGATGCGTTTGCCCTGGTCCCTACCCCAGATGCGCCCCATTTTTTGGAGTTGCCCTCATAACACTCATAACAGTTAGTCTTCTTAAGTGTTCTGGATTACCACCACCCGAATTTATAACTTCCAAAGTTCCCTCTAGAAACTTAATCCGACAAGCTTGACGCATTATCTTGCCACTTGAAGTTTTAGGAATGCTACCTGGTTGGATCAATGCTATTGCATAAACCTGTAGTTCGTGTTGCTCCATCAACGCCTGACGAATATCTCCATTTACTTCATCGAAATCCAGTTTTCGCAGCCAACTTCGCTCCACCTCCTGAACAACGACTAATTTCTCTTCGCCATCTACCTCAACCCCAAATGCTGCCTCAGAATTTTTACGCAGTGCTGGGTGGCTCTGTTCAACCGTAAATTCAATATCCTGAGGATAATGATTTTGACCTCGAATGATGATTACATCCTTCAAGCGCCCAGTGACAAACAGCTGACCATTCTTGATGAACCCCAAGTCACCAGTACGTAGAAATGGACCTTCACCAGTATCTGCTAGATATGCCTCAAATGTATGCTTTGTTTCTTCTGGTCTATTCCAATAACCTTGAGCAACACTTAAATCTGATACCCAAATTTCGCCAACTTCATCTGACGCACACCTAGTTAAAGTATTGAGATTGACGATAATTACTTTTATTCCACAAATCGGGAAACCACAACTAACCAGATCGGAAGAGAAAAAGGCTGAACTCCA
>NZ_JAAHHX010001037.1:0-1058 GCF_010672065.1 Moorena sp. SIO4A1
GCAGGTCAGACGACGCTCTTCCGATCTCCGTTAAAGAGAGATTTAGAAGCCGCTCCTATTATGGCCGTTATTTCTGATTGATTCTGTCTGTAACGGCGATTTTCTGTTTTTCTACTCAGGTTATTTTTAAGTATTCGAGCCGACTTAGCTGGATCTAATTTTTCTAACTTTCTGTGAAGGGCCCAAAGTTTTCCTCTATTACGGTTTTTAGCACATATACGATCCGATTTCTTGGTGATTACTTTTCCAAGTCCTTTCCCGTGAGCCTGACCCCTTGAGTCATAGAAAGCCTCTGTGTACCCCTTGTCTACTCCGATGTTTTGACGTAATGGTGGAATTTCTACGGTTCCATAATCTACCAAGAAGTGAATTTCAAATCTTGGCAATATTTGGTCATAGATTAATCTAATCTGCCCTTTTATTTTTCGGTTAGATCTGACGACTATCTTGTTTCTTTTCCCCCTTGTTAGCCCAGCTAATTCCAGCTGGTAAGTGTTTCGCGAAAGTCTTTTACATTTGTATCCAACTTGTTGATAAACTATCTGATTGTTTACCCATGAATGGCCTCTCTGAAACTCTCTCCTGACCAGTCGATGTAGTAAAGAGTTGTTCAAGAAAGCCGAAGTTTTGAGTTGTTTACAGAGTTCCTTACGTTTGTTTTGGTTTTCTTTCCCTGGGAACCTTTTGTAAAGCTTGTTAATAACCGCATTTTTACAAGCTGCTTGTTGAGCTGTAATAGCCTTACCTACATCATTAACAGTCCAATCCATTAATTTTGGTGGTAATCCCAGAGTGTCGGGAGTCCTAAAACTTTTTACTTCTGGGATTGCTTTTTTCCAGTCCAGTCCCCAATGGTTAATGCTTCCCAGTTTGTTGTAAGACTCAGATCTGACAATGCCCAACTTTTTCATCGTGGCCAGCAATTCTGTCTTAACCATCTCTGTCATACCGATAACAGGGACGGTTTGAGTCGATATTTTCTTGGTTGTTCCGACCTTCTTGGGCATTGCTGGTGTCTGAATCCTATACTGTCATCTTACTTTAGCGCTAGAGAAATG
>NZ_JAAHHX010001038.1:0-1057 GCF_010672065.1 Moorena sp. SIO4A1
GGCTTTGTTGCATAAAGAGTATGAGTTGAGTGAGATAATCTATAGAGAGAAAAATAGAGCTTCCCCTTAGCCATGACAGAAGCAACCGCCAAGACCAAATATAAGATATTGAATTGGAGTAAGTACAACGCAGCGCTCTTAAACCGTGGTAGTCTGACCTTCACCGATTGATGATGAGGTACTTAAAAGATGGTGGAATCCCCAAAAGACAGGGAAACGAGGAGCATCCCGCAAATACAGTGACTTAGCCATAGCTACCATGAGTACCATGGGGTCAGTGTTGAATTTACCAGGGCGTCAAACCCAAGGATTGATGGAATCAAAGTTCGGTTTAATGGGAGTAGACTTAGAAGTACCAGACCACTCCACAGTATCGAGACGGCTGGGGAAATTAAGTGTGGCAATGCCCGGTTAAGAACGGAAGGGAGCACGGCATGTGGTAGTGGATTCAACCGGAATCAAAGTTTATGGAGAGGGAGAATGGAAAGTACGTCAACATGGAATCAGCAAACGTCGAAAGGCGCGAAAACTGCATTTAGGGGTAGATCAGAGCACAGGGGAAATACTTGGTGCGGTAGTGAGTACGAATAATCTCAGTGACTCGGAGGCTCTATCGGATGTGTTAGATGCCATCGAATCAGAGATTGAAGCAGTGTCCGCCGATGGAGCTTATGACAAACGCAAGTGCTACGATGCCATTAAAAAAAGAGGTGCTCAGGCTAATATTCCCCCACGTCATGATGCCCAATATTGGCCAAAAGAAGGAGAGCATCATCCACGCAATCAGAACCTAGTACGTATTGAAAAAGTGGGTCGAAGCCAATGGAAACTTCAGAGTGGCTATCACCGTCGCTCATGATCGGAGACGGCCATGTTTCGTTTCAAGCTTATCTGTGGTAATCGTTGTTCTCGTCGTACCAACGACCCCCAGGCTGTAGAACTTTTACTTGCTTGTGCTGCCCTCAATCCTATGACCCATTTGGGTATGCCTGATAGCTATGCCCATAATGCTTAAAACTGCTCCTGAGAGGGGGAGCATTTTGACCCCTTCATCATT
>NZ_JAAHHX010001039.1:0-1055 GCF_010672065.1 Moorena sp. SIO4A1
TTATCCAATTATGGGCGTTTAACCTATGACCACGAATCACTAGGGCTATTTTTGAATACCCTAAAGGGCTTTGTAGGGATTCAGCAGCAAGAGTTGCTGGATGGATTACTGACAAAGTACAACATGATGACTCCGATCGCCGCACTCCCTGATATTCCTCAGTGGAAGGGCGGAGAAACCACAGCAGATGTTCTTGAAAAGATTATTGGTGAGAATACCCTACGCCCCATTGCCTTTTTACAACGAGGGTTAGAGGTAGCTCGAACCGTTGCTTATATTGGAGTCCAGTCTAGTCATGAGCGTTGGTCGGGTACAGGCTTTTTGGTTGCTGAAGATTTATTGCTCACCAACAATCATGTTTTGCCTAGTGCAGACTTATTAGCAAATTCTATCTTTCGGTTTAACTACGAAGAGGACTTTCAGGGGCACGCTCAGCCCAGTGAAGAATATCAGGCAAAGCCTAGTGGATTGTTCCATACCAATCAGGATTTAGACTATACTCTAGTTCAACTCGATGGGAAACCAGGACAAAAATGGGGATGGTTGCCGTTAAAGCCGAGCAACGTCAAGCGCAGGGATCGAGTGAACATCATCCAGCATCCCGCAGGGCGACCCAAAGAAATTTCCTTCCAAAACAATTTTGTTGAGTACGTAGGGGGTAATGTAGTCCAATATGTCACCTCCACATTGAACGGTTCTTCTGGAGCGCCAGTGCTAAACAATGGATGGCAGGTGGTTGCTCTCCACCATGCAGGAGGTGATATCCCTGAACCTACAACCCAGCGCCGTTATTTTAGAAACGAAGGTATACTAGTAGATAGAATTTTGCCTGATTTACCTCCGGAGCTAGGGAAATTAATAAATATAGCAGCTAGTTAGAACTTTTTAGTGCCCACTCTAGTCACTAGTAACCATTAAAAATGACTCTGAAATCTGAACTGTTGACCTTTTTGTCGGGAATACCAAATACTCAAACAGTTCGGGAACGTCAGGCATTTTTAACTACTGTTGGACTCGATCGTTTAGATCGTAAAGTCGCTTGTGATGGAATTCAA
>NZ_JAAHHX010000104.1:0-16639 GCF_010672065.1 Moorena sp. SIO4A1
GCTATTTTACTGAGTCCTACCACTTTTTGGTTAGGGATATAGGCGACGTGAGCCTTACCCATAAATGGCAACATGTGGTGTTCACAGAGGCTAAAGAAATTGATATCCCGCACGAGTACCATTTCATTGTGACCTTCGTCAAAAATTGCCCCGTTGACTATTGTCTCTAAAGACTGATTGTAACCACTAGTCAAGAATCGCATTGCCTCGGCTACCCGCTTAGGGGTTTTGAGCAGTCCCTCTCGTTGCGGGTCTTCACCAACACCCAATAGGATAGTGGTGACAGCGTTGATCATCTCCTGGTTCAGTTCTTCCAAAGGAGGTTGTAAATTGGGCTGGTGACCATTCTGGGTATTGCGCTCAGGACGGGTCTCTAGCTGATGTTTCTCATTACCATTGATACTTTTAGCAGTTGAAACAGATTCAACACGGTTGAAACCATTGGAAGAAGCAATAGTCATGATTAATCTGATTAGATTGTAAACAAAAATGAACTTGATATTGCCAGACCATAGGGACAGGTTGAATTGACACAGCAATAACCTTAAAGTGTGCTATTATTTTTACCTATACCCTAAAGAATTCCGGCACTGGGCATCAGAGTCAAGGACTCGATGACAGCCTGTTGTGGGAGCTCGACGGTGTGCAAAATTGACTGGGCAACAATTTCTGGGGTCAACATCCCTGACCGATTTAATTGCACCTGAACTGTATCTGCATCCCATAAAGGGGTATTGACTGCACCTGGACAAATGCTTACTACCCGGATACCATGGCGGCTTTCCTCCGCTGCTAGAGTCTTGGAGAGGGCAATCATACCTGCCTTACTAACGCTGTAAGCCCCCCATTTAGGCAAGGCTTGCTTAGCAGCAATTGATGCCACGTTAACGATCGTGCCTCGGTGTTGGGCACGCATAGCAGGCAGAACCCCCTGGATGCACTGAAACACACTGGTCAGATTCAGGTCAATTAAGCGCTGCCAATCTGATAGCGGTGTCTCACTGAGATATCTAGCGTCAGCTATTCCCGCATTATTGACGAGAATAGTGATAGGAGCAAAATCTGCTGTGATTTCTTCTATCCAAGATCTAACCTGCTCCAGATCAGCTAAATCATATGGATAAGCCTTAGCTTGCACCCCAGCTGCCCTAGCAGCAGCAGCAACCATCTCTAAGTTGTTCCGGGAACGGCTGACTAAGGCTACACTGATTCCTGCCTTAGCAAAGGCTAAAGCTGTTTCCTTGCCAATACCACTGCTCGCTCCAGTAATTATGGCGCGTCGCTCAACAGTCGATGTCATCAAATTTTACAAGATTTTGTTACAAATGCTTCTCTACGGTCTGGATAAAACTCAGGATTGCTCGGAAGCAAATGCCCACATAACGCAGTTATTTGGTTTAAATCTGCTAGCTTTAAATCTGCTAAGCCAGCTACAAGGTCACCAGAGGTGGAGGCAGTCGAATTAACCTTAGGTTCAGTGAGTTGGTTAGGCACCGAGATTTTAGACACTCCCTTAGGGCAGTTAATCTCCAAAGGCACAGCTAGGTTTTCGGTGTATCCGAAATTGTTTAGCAAACTGACTAACTACCTTAGAATATTGTGAACATTTGTTAATTGTATCATCATTCGCAGACTATTCAGCTACCAAGTCGGCTGTCAATAATAAACTTTGAGGATAGAAAAATCGGGATAGGGTAATTGGTAATTGGGCTACCAAGGTAAACATCGGAGAAAATGGCGAGCATGATTAGCTCAATCCCCCAGAGGATGACCCCCTTGCTATATATAAAGTTTTATCCCTGAGGTTGGTAGCCCTAATTGGTAACGAATCTAACTATACTTCAAATCACGACCCTTGAAATCAGTTTTTAGTTGAGCAACGCCGCCGCGAAGGTGGGAGATATACCTCTAACCGGTTTACCTATTCACCCCTTCAAGACTAACTTTCTACAAAAATCCCCATATTTCGGAACTTCTGATAGCGCAAATCCCGGCGCTGTTGAGCGGTTAATTGAGTTAGTTCTGCCAGGTTTTCCAATAGAGCCTCTTTGAGGATAGAGGCGGCTGCCAAGGGATCCCCATGAGCTCCCCCTATGGGTTCCGATAAAACTTTGTCAATAATCCCTAATTCTTTGAGGTCCCAAGCGGTAATCTTTAACGCTGCTGCGGCTTGCTGTCCTTGGCTAGCATCTTTCCAAAGGATGGCGGCACAAGCTTCTGGGCTAGCTACGGTGTAGACAGCGTTTTCAAACATCAAAACCCGATCACCAACACCAATTCCCAAAGCACCACCAGAACCTCCTTCACCAATGACTGTACACATAATGGGCACATCCAGGCGAAACATTTCTCGGAGGTTATAAGCGATCGCTTCTCCTTGTCCTAGTTCTTCCGCCTTCACACCAGCCCAAGCACCAGGGGTATCAATAAAGGTCAAAATTGGCATATCAAAGCGATTAGCGTGTTCCATCAGCCGCATCGCTTTACGGTAGCCCCCAGGCGCAGCCATGCCGAAGTTGCGAGCTACATTATCTTTAGTATCCCGACCTTTTTGATGTCCTAATATTACCACAGCACGACCCACCAAAGAGCCAATCCCCCCCACTAAGGCTGGGTCATCATAACCACCGCGATCGCCATGCAACTCAAACCACTCATCAGTGATTGCCTGAATATAATCGAGGGTACTTGGACGCCTAGGGTGACGGGCTAGCTGTAGCCGTTGCCCTGGTGATAAACTATTGAAAATTTCCTGACGCAGTTGGATTGCTCTTGTCTCCAGTTGGCGGATTTGGTCAGAAACATCGACATTGTTTTCTTCTGCAAGTTCCCGAATTTGCTTAATTCGTTTTTCCAGTTCAACCAGTGGCTTTTCAAAGTCGAGACTAAAGGTTCTGTTTTTGGCTGGTGACATAGTTACTGGTCATTAGTCAATGGTCAGTGGGTTTCTGGGTCAGATTACAGGGCATAACTCCAGATTAGCAAACCCATCAAAAGGTGCGACCCTAGGCCGCGAGGGATTGCTCGCGGCCTAGGAGGCGCGCACCTAAAGAGATTGGAATCCCACGCTTCTCTTATATCATCTGGTAGCATTAAAATTTTTGACAACTTACATTTGCCTCAATCATTTGCCTCAATTGACCCTCTGCCCATCTTCCCATCATTAGGATAAACCGCAACGATATTATTACTAGGCATTATTACTAGGCGTAGAGCTGATCTCGCGCAGGCTTGGCTCAATCCCCAAATCTAGACATAGTGTAATTGCTATTGACCTGAAACTTTGCCAGATTGGTGAATTACTGGGGAAAATAGAGATCTGAACCAGAGGATGGGGAAGATTGGGAAGTAATACCATTGAATATCCAGATCATAAGTAACTTAGGGGGAATAAATACCCCGGCTCGTTTTTCCGCCCTGGTCTCTCGTTTCTCTTCCCTAGTCGCCCATAGGCGGGGTTTGCAAACTCGCGCTTGATTTTTGATGAGGAAAATTCGTGACACAGCTATCTATGTTGATGAACTGGATGACTATATTCCTTATTACCAATCAACTCAAAGATTTAGCGCGAGGGTTTTAGGAAGAGGAGATTGTGGCTTTAGTGGAAAACTATCTGCACTGGGAACAAGAGCAATGAGTGTCACCACGAGGAATATCCCTAATCTTGACTTAACCAACTTCACTATTTTGGTGATTGATGATAATCCCACCAATTTAGGAGTAGCTGTTGATTATTTGGAAGATGCTGGTTTGACGATTTTGGTAGCCCGCAATGGTGAGAGTGGCTTGAAATAATTTTGCTGGATGTGTTGATGCCAGGGATGGATGGCTTTGAAACCTGCCGCCGTTTGAAAGCAGATGACGAAACCAAAGATATTCCTGTAATTTTTATGACGGCTTTATCCGGTATAGAGGATAAGGTGAAAGGATTTGAGCTTGGGGGAGTCGATTATCTGACTAAACCGATTCAGTCACAGGAGGTGTTAGCAAGAGTCAAGGTACATTTACAACTGCGTTCTTTGACCAAAACCCTTGAAGACCAAACCAAGACATTGGAAGAGCAGAATCGACGTCTGAAAAACGAAATCAAACAGCGCATGGAAGTGGAAGCAGAACTGAACGAAACCCTGCAACAGCTGCAAGCTACTCAAGACGAGTTGATCCAATCTGAAAAAATGGCTGCTCTCGGACAATTAGTAGCTGGAGTTGCTCATGAAATTAACACTCCTTTAGGTGCTATTAACTCCTCAGTTAGGAATCTTGCTAACTTTTTAGCTCACCACCTCAAGCAGTTACCTTCCTTTTTTCAAGCACTTTCCAAGGAACGCCAATCGGATTTCTTTACCTTACTAGAACGCTCCAGCCAACAAACGACTCCTTTATCTACTCGGAACGTCAAATCAGAAAAGCCTTGACCGGCCAGATGACATCCCACTCGATTCAGAAAGCAGCAAAACTCGCCAATATTTTAGTAGGAATTGGGGTTTGGGACGACCTACACCCTTTGTTGCCTCTACTGAAAGACCCAGAGGGAGAAAAAATTTTACAAACTGCCTATCAATTTGCTAATCTCCAAACCAGTACCCGTAACATTGTTACCGCTGCTGAACGAGCTGCTAAAGTGGTGTTTGCCCTGAAAAATTATGCCCATGATGATTCTAGTGGTAACAAGATAGAGGCAAATATTATTGAAGGGATTGATACTATTTTAACTCTCTATTATAACCAACTCAAATACGGTGTAGAAGTAATCATAAATTATGAGGATTCCTTGCCTGCTATTCTTTGCTATCCCGACCAACTTAATCAAGTTTGGACGAACTTGATTCACAATAGCATTCAAGCTATGGATAGTAAGGGAACCTTAACCATTGATGTCAGACAGCAGGATGATCAGATAAAAGTCAGTTTCAATGATAGTGCTAAAGGAATTCCCCCGGAAATTATACCAAAAATATTTCAGCCTTTTTTTACGACTAAACCCCCTGGAGAAGGTAGTGGTTTGGGCCTAGATATTGTCAAAAAGATTGTGGATAAACATCAGGGTCAGATTGAGGTGGAGTCGGTGCCTGGAAAGACGACATTTACAGTAGTGTTACCAATCGAGATAGTTTCAGAGTAATATCCTAAATCCTATAGCCCTGCGCTTTATAGCAAGGGAAGTATAGTTTATGACATAGTATTTTCGTTTAAAGGGAACAGCGGATCTGGGAACAGCGGATCTGGGAACAGAAATATGTCTTAACCTTTACTTCGACTGCTATAACTATTAAACAACTGCTAAAATAACATATCCTCCTGATTTGTCAATGATTTTAACGAACATTACTGAATCTTTTAATTCCTAGAGAGACTAATTGGTTGGAGCCCAAGATAGTAACTGGAAGTTTAACTAAAACTTAAATAATTATTAATGTAAAGTACCCTTTGTTTACTAAGTTTCGCAAAAATTGTCAAGTCCTTGTCTTGATGCGTCGCTTATTTAAAAATACTGAATCCTTTACTCCGTATAGGATTTAGAACTATGACCATAAAAAATATTGAAGATTTGTTACTTATTTGGTTAAGGTTATGTCTTCTTTCTATAAGTCTGTGTATACTAATAATTGTTGGTTGGCTGAAGTTAACAAACCTGAAGCTAACGGACATTTAAATTTACTGCTTTTTAGATGAGCTTTAGAGGTCTAGTGATAACAAGGCTTAGCCTCTGAATATTTCTCTATGAAATCTAAATTTAAATGTCCTAGGAGTAGACCACACCAAAAAAGGTTAGATAAGGATAACCTAAAAATGAAGATGATGCAAAAATTATTGCAAAAGCTAAAAACAGCAACAGTCATAGTACTGATCAGTGTTTTTGTTCTGTTAAGTTCTGGATGGACAAGCACCGCAGTTGCTCAACCCCCTATGGATGAGCTCGTAACGGGCTACGTATCTAAAGTAAATGTCGCCGATCTCGGCCGAGCCATCTTCTTTTACCATGAGCTTTTGGGCATGGAATGGGATCATTCCCAGGATACATACCGTTGGACGCAGTTCTTTTACCCCAAGGTGCCTGGCACCAAAATTGGCGTCTACGAAAGCAAACCTACAGGAACGGGAGAAGCAGCACTAACACTAGTTGTAAACAATATAGAGGAAGCTAGCGATTTCCTGATGTCTCGAAGGATTGAGGTTTCACCGATTCAAGATGTTGGTGGAGGAGTTCTATTAGCATTCTTTAAGGATTTTGATGGCAACAGCTTAACTCTTCGCCAGAACGGGTGGTAATTGGTCTTGACTGGTAGTTGGTATTAACTTTTCAGTCTTGACTTTTCACAGCAGAACGAAACAAGAGGAGTGGTGATCATAAATCCTATTTAATCCTCTTTGATTCACTAATCCCCCTTTAGCCAAAACTACCCTTAGGTAGCGGTGATACAAACCGTGTCTAAATCAACAAAGTAGCTACCTCAAGGACTAAATTATACTAGATTCTAAAGGGGGTTTTTAACCAGCATTTGGAATTATTGGAATTATTGGGATTACAAGACTAAGTACTACTTCAAGCTATTACTTCAAACAACGGCTATCTTAACCCAACTATTTTCAAATAAAGCGTTTCGCTCAAATTTCGGATGAATCCGAACAATATAAATAGATTTCTGATCACTAGCAGATGTTTTATGTTCCGCTTCAGTAATTTTGTACCAATCTAGAGCAAAGCATTCACGGCTGTACAAGCTGTAGTAAATATCATGGCTTGTTAACAGGGATGGTGCTAGTTTGAATTTAATCGATTCTCCTTTTTTCAAGGCACCATAGTAAAATTTTGTTTCTGGATTCGGTACAGGTAAGAATACTTTTTTTACAAATGCTTGGGGTAACCATTGCTTAAAGCGCAACAGGTTGAAGACATAATAATTCAACCAGACATGAAGCCAATTTTTTCGTTTAATTAGGTCACGGTAAAAGCTGTTAATATCAGTAGGGGCGTTAATTTGCTTGGCATCTACTACTTTAACACCATCTGCTTTAACAGTAGGTTGCTCTACTGTTTCTGACCAGTGATAATACCGCAAACCTAATAAGTATTTACCTGGTTTCAAGCTCACGGATTCCCATTGGTTTTCTCCGGATACGGTGAGGGAGCTGATATTAGTGATAGTTTCAAAATCTGGTAGACTGTAAACTACTAATGTCCAGGATTGGGCTGATTGTTTAGCTGCACTGGCATCAAAGCTAATTACCTCTTTGACCTGAATCGGTCCAACTAGAGAAATAATAGCGTGAAGATTCCAACGAGCTCGACTCATTGCCCAAATTAATTTGATGGGCTTTTTTAAAAACTCGGCTGAGACGAGTTGCCACTCAAGATTTTTGGTGTTTTTTTTGGAGGTAAAGTATCCCCCGATAGTTTGCATCACAAATCTTAGGATGCGGGAAAAAATGAAGGAGAGTATGGATAAGGGGATTTCCCATAAAAGCTCTATATTAGTCATTTTTTAGTATAGCGGAGGCAGCAGGGAGTAGGGAGCAGGCAAGAGGCAATAGGCAATAGGCAAGAGGGCAAAAATAATGTGTACCTCATAGCTATGATAAAAGCTATATTTAGTAATTGGTATTGTTAATTTTACCTGTTACCTTTTGCCTTTTACTTGTTACCTTGTCACTTTTTAATTTTTCAGGTTTAATCGGTTGTTGGCGATAATTGCAACTATAGCATCTGGTGCATCAACATGGAGGTTATGTCCTCCTGATAGTGTTACTGTTTTAGCATGAGGTATTGCAGCTTGTTGCAAAGCTATGTCTTCGGCTCGGTTAAAGTTACTATTATTGCCATAAACTAAGGTAGTGGGAGCTTTAATTTGACTCAGTAGCTGTGTGTACTTATCTCGATTAAACGCTGTTCCACTTAAACCAATTCCCGTACGAACTTGCAGTCTTGGATCCCAGCGCCAGCATACACCACCCTCACCAGGTTCGGTAAGTCGTTCAGCATGTTTTAATGCCAATTCTTCAGAGAGGTTGGGGGTTAAGCGGCGCAGACGATTAGCAGCAGCTTGGATATCCGTAAAGACTTGGTGTTGAGGTGGGGATGCAAGATAATCTAGGTGGGTTGCTATCTGTTGAGCTGTTTGATCATCCTTCTGTTCTCCTGGTAGCACTGGCTCCAGCAATACTAAAGACTTGACCTTTTCCGGTCTGACACTGGCAAAGGTGGCAGCAACTACAGCCCCCATGGAATGACCCACTAGAATAAATGGCTGGTCTGTCAGAGCTTTTGCGATCGCCTTTGGCGCGGCAGAGCCGATCGGCTCTGCCGTGCCAAAGGCGATCGCATCTAAATCCCCCAAGTAATCGATTAATTGATAAGACCCTCCCATCCCCACATGCTGGGAACGTCCATGGCCTCGCTGGTCGGGTGCAACGACTCGATATCCCATCCTTGCCAAGGGACCAGCAATTTCTTCCCAAGCCGCTCCATGTTCTAAAACACCATGGATACATAGGATTAAATCCCCATCCACCGGACCCCAACTACACAGACAAAGCTGTAAACCCCGCACGTCTAGATAAGACTCTTGCATCGCTTCAAGTTGTTCGGGTAGCGTGGCCGAAAGGCCAAGGTTAGAAGGTTGAAGGTTAGGAGGTTGAAGGTTAGGAGGTTGAAGGTTAGGAGGTTGAAGGTTAGGAGGTTGAAGGTTAGGAGGTTGAAGGTTAGGAGGTTGAAGGTTAGGAGGTTGAAGGTTAGAAGGTTGAAGGTTAGAAGGTTGAAGGTTAGAAGGTTGTTCGGCCTTAGTGTTTGAGTTGGGTAGGTTAGATCCTTGGGCTGAAGGTTCAACCTGTAACGGCAATTGGTAATCCAAGCGTGTTGCCACCTCTTCCGCAAATTTCCCCAAAGGCCGGGGCAACTGGATTTGCCGCCAAACTTCTCCTAAAGCCGAATCAATTTGGTTATGGTTGCGGAAATTGGGGTCATCCACCGGTAGGGATTGGGGATGAACTCCATCCGTCATCCGCTGGCCTTGATAGGGTTCTAAAACCGCCTCATCAAAAGGAATACCGAGAAACTCACACAACCTTGCCATGACCAAAGCAGGTTGCTTTACTAGTTCCTCGTAATACACTAAATGATGATTAGATGGTGCAATTTCCTCGCAGAAGTCTAGGATATTACGGTTACAGGTTGTCCAAACTTCCTCTGCTAGCCAATAAGGGTCTACCTCATCAATACCAAAGATTTTATCCATCCGATTTTTCACGAAGGAATCAATTACCGCATAGGGATGACGTACTAGATGAATATACTTGGCTTGTTCAAATAAATCTTCCGCGTGCCTTAGGGTTTCAAGACTGCCAGCATAGGTAGGAGATTTATCCACAAGAGTACGTTTACCCGTTAGTTCCTGTAACCTGCCATAAACCTTCTGAATTGACCAGTCTTGCTGGGTTATCTCCTCTACCAGTGTTGTACTTGCTTGGGCATCTAGGTTCATGATTTCCATGAAAGCTCGCGCTAACCCTTCTCCTAAGTGAGTTGAACCTAGGGATTGATTGCGTTCAGCCATGGTATCAAAGGGCAATAGGTGTAATTCTGGTGGACAGAATAAATCCCGATGACCAGCTAGCATCACCCGCAGTAAGGTCGAGCCTGACCGAGGGCTAGATAGCACAAACACCATGCTCCGATTGCGCTGGCTGGGTTTGGTAAAATTGCGATCGCTATTGTTCCATGCCCAAGGATTAGCCCAATTCTTAATATCTGAGAGACTAGTAGTGGTCAATGAAGTTTGGGTTGGCTGGGGCTGATGAAGCCGTTCCATCTCCAAAGCCAAGTACTCAGCTAGAGCTGTAATCGTTGGTCGCTCATAAAACTCCCTAGGATAAAGGGTTATCTTCAGGTCTTTCTTACAGGCATTGAGTACTTCTACAATCATTAAGGAATCAGCACCCAAATCCATCAGGTTGCTCGACCCTGAGATTTCCCGACTTATCCCTAAAGCCTTAGCAATCTGTTGCTTAAGGTAATCTTTTAATAACGCTTCCCGTTGGGTTGTTGTAGTGGCGAGCAGTTGATCAAAAATCCCAGAATTGTCGTTTTCCCCATCCCCCTGAGGCGGTAGTGTTTCTGTTGTGATTACCTCTGATAGGAATAACGGTAACTCTACCGGTAGTCGTTCCTTTAACCTTGACCACTCCACCGGTAATACCCCCACCTGAGCCCCATCTTGTGCCATAAGTTGTTCGAGTATCTGTAATCCCTGTGGTGCTTGAATCGGCTCGATTCCCAGCATTGCCATCCGTTTACCGACGCCAGCGGCTAAACCCATCTCAGCCCAAGGCCCCCAATTAATACTTAAAGCCCTTGCACCTTGCCCTTGTCGATAATGGCTGAGGCTATCTAAAAATCCGTTAGCTGCGGAATAGTTTCCTTGACCAGGGGTACCTAGGATAGAGGTAGCGGAAGAAAATAGTACAAATAAGTCTATGGCCATCTCCTGAGTCAACCTGTGTAAATTCCAGGCTCCCTCAACTTTCGGTTTCATCACCTTGGCAAATTTTGCCCAATCTTGGTGCAGCAGCACCCCATCCTCTAGGACGCCTGCACCATGGATAATTCCTTTGAGGGGGGGTAGGGAAACCTGAATTCTGTTGAGACAGTCCCTAACTTGTGCTTCCTGGGATACATCCACCTGCTCAAGGACTACCATCACACCTTGTTCTTCTAATTTCCCAATTATTTCTGACGCCCTAGGATTTGGTTGGCTTCGTCCTACTAATACTAAATACCGTGCCCCCTTATCGACCATCCATTCAGCTACCTTTAACCCCAGTGACCCCAAACCACCGGTAATTAAGTAGGTGCTATCTGGTTTTAGCTGCAATGGTAAAGTGGGGGGTTGGGACTGTTGCTGTTGATGAATCAGCCGAGGCACATAGGTTTGTCCATCCCTCAAAGCAATTTGGTTTTCTCCCTCTGGCCGTAATATCTGCTTGAGCAGCATTAATGATTGCTCTTGGTAGTGCTGCTCATTCCCCTCCCTTGGTTCTAGGTCTATTATTCCTCCCCAAAGTTCTGGATGTTCTTGGGCAATAACTGCCCCTAAACCCCATAGGGGAGATTGGGCAATCTGTAGGGATTTTTTCGTCTTACCTTTTTTCTCTAATGCTACGGGTTGTGTGCCCTCGGTAACTAACCACAGACGGGGAGGTTGAGCTAATTCTGCTTTAACTAACGCTTGCAGCAGATGCAATACACTACCACAACCGTTTTCTAAGGTGGCGTCTAGGGGAAATGTTTGGAACTGATCCAGTGCGGGAGTATCTAAACTCCACATATGAACCACAATCACAGATGTTGCTGTTAGGGATGCGACTTGTTGAGCTAACAGACGCTGAAACTGTTGCGGTTGCGCTGGGTTAATTTGGTAATGGTTTGCTTGTAATTGTTGATAGCTTGAGCCAGGGGAAATTAGCAAAATCCGGTCGGGTTTTGCTTCCAGCTGTTGAACTAATGTTTCTCCAAAGCCCCCTTTATCAGTAAAAATCAACCAAGTTGTACTAGATGTAGATATATCAGTAGATACATCAGTAGATATATCAGATACATCTATATCCTTAGGTCGCCATGCTATCTCATACAACCAATCCCCATAGGATGGAGTAGAGAGTTGGCCATAGGAAATCGGGGATAATGGTTTTACTGAAGTGGTATCTAGCCAATACCGTTGCCGTTCAAAGGGATAAGTGGGTAGGGAAACTAGGCGACGGGGGTTATATTGATGGAATTTTTTCCAGTCTACTGATGCGCCATGTTTATATAGGCTTGCCAAACTTTCCAGCATTTGCTGACTATCTGGTTTTCCTGGACGCAAACTTGGTATAGCCGTCAGCTTTCCTTTCGGTAAGCACGCTTTGCCCATTCCCAATAGGCTAGGCTTCGGTCCTACTTCCACACACAGATGATAACCCTGTTGATAAAGGGTTTCCATGCTCTGGTAAAATTTAACGGACCCACGGACATGGTCACACCAATACTCGGTCGTAGCGATCGCGGCAGTGGCTAATTTTCCAGTTAAATTCGAAATTATCTCTATTTGGGGAGGATGTAAGGATATTTCCGATAATACCTGGGCAAAATCTGCCACCATTGGTTGCATGAGGGCAGAATGGAAGGCATGAGAGACTGGCAACTTTAGTGATTTGACCTTTTGAGAGCGTAGTCGGGCTATCACGGTTTGAACCGCCTGACTTTCCCCAGAAATCACAATATTTTCCGGACCGTTAATGGCAGCGATTGAGACTTTGTCGGATAGGGCTTGAATTGCCTCAGTTACCTGCTGCTCATTGGTCAACACCACCGCCATCTCACCACCTTCTGGCAACTGTTGCATCAAACGCGCTCTTTGGGCAATCAGCTTTAGCCCATCTTCTAAACTAAAGACTCCTGCTAAAGTTGCAGCCACATATTCCCCAACACTATGACCAATAACCACGGTTGGTTCGATTCCCCAAGACCGCCATAACTGAGCCAGGGAGTATTCTAGAGCAAATAATGCTGGTTGGGTGTAGGCCGTTTGATTTAATGTTGAGTTGTCACTGTTGTCGCTAAAGATTTCCGGATACAGGACATCCAGTAACGGCTGTTCTAAATAGGTTTGCAGAATTTCGGCGCATTGGTCGAGAGTAGCCCGAAATATTGGTTGGGTTTCGTAGAGTTGCCGTCCCATACCACTATACTGAGAGCCTTGACCGGTGAAGAGGAAAACGATTTCGGGGGGAGTAGGGCTATTTTGTGCTATTTTGTCCGAAATGGTTTCGCTTTCTGTCAACTTGGTCAGTTGTTGCTGCAACTGGTCAGTGGATTTAACTAGGAGGGCGAGACGATAGTTAAAATGCGATCGCCCTTTATTGCTGGTCAAACAAATATCTGCCAGTGTGCTTGATGGCTCAGATGCTATCAAGTCTATGTATCGCTTTCCTAGGGTTTGCAGGGCGGTTGCGGTTTTGGCAGATAAGGTAAATAGATGATAGTTTTGGTCTTTATCCTTTTGGTCTTTATCATTACTTGTAGCTTTTGTCAAGTCTGGCGCTCCTTGTAGCACCACATGAGCATTGGTTCCTCCAAAACCGAAAGAACTGACACCAGCAAATGGGGGAATCACATCCCATGGCCAAGGCTCCCACTGCTGCTGTACTCGTAGGGGCAGTTGATCAAAGGGAATGTGGGGATTTGGCTGCTGGAAATGGAGGCTGGGTAAAAGTTCTTGGTGCTTGAGGGATAGGGCGACTTTGATCAAACTAGCAATACCAGCAGCTGCCTCTAGATGACCGATATTAGATTTGACCGAGCCAATCGCAACAGGCTTCGTAGGGTGCGTTAATAACGCACCGGATAACGCACCGGATAACGCACCGTAGTTATCAGAGTTATTATCAGAGTTGTGGTCAGAGCGATGTTCCTTTGGAACCGCTTCGCGATGTTCCTTTGGAACCGCTTTGCGAGAGCGTTTTAGGACATTTCCCAAGGCCATCGCTTCAATCGGGTCTCCCAGTAGGGTTCCGGTGCCATGGGTTTCTACATACTGCACATCTGACGGTGAAATGCCCGCATTCTGGTAGGCCGAGACTAGAACAGCTTCCTGAGCATCTCTACTCGGAGCAGTTAGCCCATTAGTGCGTCCATCTTGGTTAACGGCACTGCCTCGAATCACAGCATAAATTGGGTCTTTATCGATCAGGGCTTTGGATAGGGGCTTTACTACTATCACCCCAGCACCCTCACCCCTGACAAAGCCATTGGCACGGGAATCAAATGCCTTACAGCGACCATCAGGAGATAAAGCGGTTAACTTACTCAACCCAACCGTCACCACTGGGGTTAGCATCAAATTCACTCCCCCTGCTATGGCTACGGTTGACTCACCATTCCAGATACTCTGACAAGCCAAATGAACAGCGACTAGGGATGAGGAGCAAGCCGTATCAACCGTTAGACTTGGCCCTTTGAAATTCAGTAGGTAGGAAATGCGATTAGCTGCCATAGTGGAAGCTACACCAGTATTGGTATAGGTATCCACCACCTCTGGACTTTGGAGAAGCAGCTGACCATAATCATTAGTGGAAATGCCAACAAAGACCCCCGTTTGGCTTCCACTGATTTGGCTAGACACTTGGCCTGCATCCTCTAGTGCTTCCCAAATTACTTCCAACAGTAGTCGCTGCTGGGGGTCGATATAGGTAGCTTCCCGAGGAGCAATGCCAAAGAATTCTGGATCAAATTGATCAACATGCGCCAGGAAACCACCATAACGGCAATACATTTTGCCTGGTGCTGTGGGGTCCTTGTCGTAAAATCTCTCGATATCCCAACGCTCTGGTGGCACTTCAGTAATAGCATCGACACCATTTTTGAGCAGTTGCCAGAATGATTTTGGGGAAGAGGCACCTGGAAAGCGGCAGCCAATCCCGATAATAGCAATAGGTTCTTTTAAGCCTTTCCTCTTTTGCAGCTGCAATTCAAGAAGGGCGCGTTTTTCGGGGGAGAGATTGGCAATCCGCTTAGCAATATCATCCACTGGCAACATAGATCGAAACATAGATCTAGGAATTATTTGATGGGTTTTCCCAGAATTTCTTGGATTTGTGCTTCTGAAAGCATTTCCAACTCAGCTAAGAGTTGGTCTACCTCTTGATCACCACTGGAGGCAATCGATTTAACCGTTACGGGTGAACGATAAAAGGGAATCGAGGTGAACCGATCCAGATTCTGGAACTGTGCCTCCCATAATTGTTGCATCTCACTACCTGCACTCGAAACTCTCGGTTCGATTTTTCTTGGGCTGTCCCCCTGGTTTGAGTTGCTTTGTTGACTTACTTTCGCCAGATATTGGGCAAGGGACTCGATATTGGGATAATCATAAGCCAGTGTAGGAGACAGAGGCACCCCTAACCATTCTTCGAGATCATCAGCTAGTTCAACTGCTGTTACTGAATCTAGACCATAATCAGCAAAAGACTTGCTGATGTTAATAGACTGGGGAGGAAGTTTTGTTTCTCGCGCTAGCCAATCTATTATCCACTTTTGAATTGATTTGGAGCTTTGCTGAAGGCCGATAGTATTAGTGGTGAGTTCTTTTTCTGGTTTAGTTGGGGCAATGGTTGGCTGTTGTGCCAAACTCCATTGCCCTACAACTGTCAAGCTATTGTTTAGAAATCCAGCTCGACAAGCATGGCGCTGTACTTTGCCGCTGGATGTCTTGGGAATACTATTGGTCTTGAGCAATAACACAGCATAGACTTGAAGCTGGTACTCTTGGGAGATGGCACTGCGGATGGCTTCAATCACTTGATCTACATCTAGTTTCCGCAGGTAATTCCTGGAAACTTCTTGGACAATCACCAATTGCTCAGCCTCTTCCACTTCCACGGAAAAAGCTGCGCCATAGGCAGGGCGAAGAGCTGGATGACTCTTTTCCACCGTCAATTCTATGTCTTGGGGATAATGGTTGCGACCCCGGATAATAATTAAATCCTTCAGACGACCGGTTACAAACAACTCACCATCCTGGATAAATCCTAAGTCACCAGTACGCAGCCATGGACCTGAACCAGTATCAGCTAGATAGGCATGAAAGGTTTTTTCCGTCACCTCTGGTTGATTCCAATAGCCTTGAGCAACACTTGGACCTTTTACCCAAATCTCTCCGACAGCACCGGCTTCGACTTGGGTGAGGGATTGGGGGTTTGCGATCGCAATTTTTTCATTTAACCAAGTCCGGCCACACCCAACCAGGATTCGAGTCGGCACATTACCATTAGACTGACCATTAGACTGACCATTAGACTGACCATTAGACTGATTGAGACGATTTTCTGGCAGGGGAACCACTCGATTTTGTTCAAGAGCTTCCCCTTCAAATTCCCTTACCACTGGAGGTTGGTCTTTCAAGCCTCCAGTGACTAATAATGTGGTTTCTGCCATGCCATAACAGGGGTAAAATGCTTCCCGATGGAAACCACAAGGGGCAAATTTTTGAGCAAATCGCTCTAATGTTGAGGCTCGAACCGGCTCAGCACCGGTAAAGGCCATTTGCCAGCTGCTCAGGTCAAGGGTTTCTAATTGCTTAGCCGTAATTTTTTGCACACACAGCTCATAGGCAAAATTCGGAGCACCACTGGTAGTCACCTGGTATTGGGAAATTGCCTTTAGCCAGCGGTAAGGCTTGCGGAGGAAATCTACTGGAGCCATCAGGATCATTGGAAGACCAACATAAAGGGGTTGTAGAATTCCACCAATCAGTCCCATATCATGGTAAGCAGGTAACCACGACAATCCCCTGCTTTGGGGTGTATCTTGGAAACACTGATTAATCAAAACTGAGTTATATAGCAAATTCCCATGGCTAACCATCACTCCTTTGGGTTTACCCGTTGAGCCAGAGGTGTACTGTATAAAAGCCAGGGTATTGCTTGTTTGGCGCGCGGTCGGTTGCGTCTTGGCGCGCGGGTCACGCGCAACGCGACGCTTAGAGTCCGGGTGCTGCCAATCTGATTCGTGGTGCGTAGGCAGATTGTCAGTTGCCAGCCACTTCAGTTGATTGTTGGCGGGATTTTCAGCTAGCTGAGTCTCTATTTTCTCTAATAGAGGGGTAGT
>NZ_JAAHHX010001040.1:0-1053 GCF_010672065.1 Moorena sp. SIO4A1
AGGTATGTGTATACGGGCTTTATAGCTGTCAAAAGTCCAGTTAAGCATTCGGTTTTCCACCAGATGAGAGTTAGGAACTACTACAGTGCGGAATGTGGGATGGACAAAATACCAAATAGCACCAATGTGATTTTCAAGCGATTTGGACCTGATGCAATTAGCGATCGCCTATCAAGTTTAACTTTTCTAGTGCAGCATCAGACTTTTATAAGAATGGAATTCCAATTTTTCGATCCATTGTAACCGTACATATCCTGATAGTAAGTATCAATATAAAGGAAAACAACAAATTCAGCCACAACAAGCGTGATTTTACCATAGGATTATTGACTCATGCTTGGGTTAATGGGATGACTTTGTGGTCAGAACTTGCCCAGACTCTGATGAGTCTCAAGCCTCATAAATGGCTTGATTGTCAGCGAGGATTGAAAGCTCTATCCCAGCTACAGCAAGCATTAGAACCATGTTGTCATCCTTAAAGCGCAACCACATATAGTGAAAACGTTTGCCATCAACTGTTATAAAATTTTTTCCTTGCATAAGTTTAATTTCTAATTTAAAGATTATCGGATTTTATAAAGGACGTAAAAGCTAATTATCGAAGCATTAGACTTCACTGAAACTCCCAGGAAGTGATAAGCAAAGTGGTATTTATTCCCACCCCTGCAAAGAGTTAGCTTACCAGTCGTTTTTCGCATATATTCCACAATTTATCTAGTGTATCGGCAGCAGTAGATCTGATGTGGTAATTAGCTATTTCTGAAAGTACGGTCTCAGCAGGATTTATCTCTACTATGGGCACATTTAACCTACGAGCTTTATACAAAGGTTTAGTAATGTATTGGTAGTCTCTGGAGGTGCCGATCACAAACATGAGATCAATGGGAGCATTATCTAGGATCTTGAAAGTTTCTTCCGACGAACTCATATGATGTTCACCAAATAACTCAATATCCGGACGAATTAATCCTTCGCAAGCTGGACATTTTGGTGGTAAATCCATCGGTTTACTATATCCGGCTAGGAGTTCTTCTGCAGTTGTCCTGTAAGAAA
>NZ_JAAHHX010001041.1:0-1053 GCF_010672065.1 Moorena sp. SIO4A1
CCGATTCCCGATTCCCGATTCCCGATTCCCTACTCCCCACACCCATTAAGGCGAATAATGTTGCTTGGCACCCCGTCAGCTAAAGTCCTATTCCCCCCTTCTGCAATTGCTTAAACGGATCAAGAATCAAATCAATAATCCGACGCCGTCTAACAATTACTTCAGCAGATGCAGTATCCCCCGGACGCAAAGGAATACACTTATTCCCTGAGTCAATGCAGTCTTTTTTCAGGGCAATGTTTAAGCTATACACCGCTATCCTCCCCTGAGGCGTATCCACCTCCTCTGTAGTGGGAGAAATGCTGATGATTTCCCCTGGTAGCACCCCATAATCTTGATAGGGATAAGCATCAAACTTCAACTTTACGGGTAGCCCAGTTTTCAAGGAACCACTTTCCGGTGTTGTCATCTGGGCTTTGAGACTTAAGGAAGAATTCTCTGGGGCAATTTCTGCCACCATCATTCCTGGCTGCACCACTGAACCGGCACCAGGAATCGGGAAATCAAATATAGTCCCATTTACCGGAGATTTTATCACCCGTTGAGACAACTGAAACTTTAACCCCTCTATCTGAGTCTTATTCTGAGCAATATCCGCTTCAAGTCTAGAAATTTCTGCCTCCATATTTTTAAAATTCTCCTCAGAGCGCAGTAGAGCCAATTTCCCGGCTTCGACTAAACCCTGATAACTTTTCTCTTGCTCCCGTAGACGCAACTGCGCCTGTTCAATCTCTGCTTCGGTTTGGCGCAAGGTGCGCTCATAAGTACTCTCTTGCTCCGTTAACCGTAACTTCGCTTGCTCGAGGTCTGATCGGGTTTGTTCATACAACCGTTGCCTCTCTTGAGCCATATCTTCCCGGTCTACCAACTGAATTTCCGAAACAATCCCCTCATTAAATGCATCTCTAAACCTTGCCACCTCCCGCTTGGCATTTTCCATGCGATTTTCCATTAAATTATAAGCCATTTGACTATGATCTAGCAATTGTTTGGCCTGATTTAACTGGGCTAATTGTTCTGTTTTTTGTAAATTATAAGATTTTTTAAGGGCTG
>NZ_JAAHHX010001042.1:0-1052 GCF_010672065.1 Moorena sp. SIO4A1
CCGGCCAGTTTTTAAAACGAATGGCTCATATCTCAAGTCCGTTAAAAATCATAATATTGCACCTGGATAGCCTGCACTCGTCTATGGCAAGGAAATCCAAATTAAGCCTGCCAAAAGCAAGCTCTCAAACTCCTTATTTTTTCCTTACTCCTTGTCAAGGGAACTGTGATGGTTTATTTCCACGCTTCAGCCTGCAGAGTTTGCTACAATATATCGCTTAAAACTGACTTTAGCTATGAGCCGTGGAATTAATGGCGTTGCTTAATAATGGAATGATTTGAATAGTTTTGTGGAATGGGCATCTTGCCCGTTCTCAATATTTTCGGGCAGCCAGGATGCCGACCCCACTCATATTCATTCCTTGATTCAGCAATACCGAATTAATGATATTTTTGGTTAACTCACACACTACAACTAGTGTGATTCTCGATCTGAACACTACCTATGTGGGTTTTCCTACTCTAGGTCTTAAAAGTCCATACTTGTCTGAATCAAAGAGTTTAAGATGCCTTCAATCCACTTATAGACAGCAATCCTAAGCACACTAGTATCTTTCAACTATAGTTCGGGTTTGCTTTACCCTACCAGGATTACTCCCTAAATTCTGACGCGCAGCGTAGAACTTGACAGGGGTAAAACCCCTGCCCTGTCCTCAGACCAGAGAATTGGGTTTTGATTTAGATCAAAGCGAGCTTAGTAGCGACGAGCACCGAAGTTATCACCTCTGCCGCGATTGCCCCCAAATGAGTTTCTTTTTTCCCGAGGCTTGGCTTTATTGACTTTGAGCTCGCGCCCCATCCATTCAGCTCGATCAAGCTCTTCAATGGCCTTTGCTTCTTCCTCCTCTGTGTTCATTTCCACAAAAGCAAAGCCCCTTAAGCGACCTGTTTCGCGATCGGTGGGCATGTGAATTCGCTTGATTTGGCCATATTCTTCAAACACAGATTTCAGATCCTCTTCTGTCACCTCACGTGCAAGGTTACCAACGTAGACAGACATACAATATCTCCAAAATTTGATTTATGTAGAGATAGAAATTTCGGAGGCATGCT
>NZ_JAAHHX010001043.1:0-1052 GCF_010672065.1 Moorena sp. SIO4A1
TGATAGTCAACCATTTTGTAGACATGTGGAGTCTGGAAAGGAAATCAAATTTAATTCTATCCATTTTCAAGGTGATGCTAAAAAGTACATAAATGAGTTTTATCGTGGGGACAAAAAAATGATTTTAGCTAATAAACTTTATCGAAAAATGAAAGCAGGAGTGAACAAAATTTTTAATTAGATATATATATATTACTATCAATCACATCTCTAGGGGTTTTATAGATAAAAAAAGATCACCTACATCTTGTGTTCTAAAGTTGACAAGAATTGTGTAATTTTTAATTCACCCGATAATCCCCTACAACTGTTACTGGACATGAGATAAATTATTGATAATATAAACCTCCAAGCTTCTGTCTTGAGAAACCAACAGTCGTAAAACTCATGAATAATACCCAAATCACTGATACCCTCTCTATTGGCGATCGCTGCCCACTCACCCTAATTGGTGGTCCCTGTGTCATTGAATCGGAAGACTTTACCTTAAAAATGGCAGAGGAGATTCGCAAAGTATGCGATCGCTTGAATATTCCTTTGATCTTCAAGTCTTCCTTTGACAAAGCCAATCGAACTTCAATAAACTCCTTTCGGGGACAAAATCTAGACAGAGGTCTAGAAATTCTCCAGAAGGTCAAACGAATGGTGGGTGTGCCAGTCCTTACCGATATCCACGAAAGTCACCAAGCTGCAACTGTTGCTGAAGTAGTCGATGTCCTGCAAATCCCAGCTTTTCTGTGCCGCCAAACTGACTTGCTAATCGCTGCGGCTGCTACAGGTAAGGCAATTAACGTCAAAAAAGGTCAGTTTCTTGCCCCTTGGGATATGAAGCATGTGGTCAGCAAACTGGAAGCTGGGGGAGCCAAGAATATTTTACTCACTGAGCGGGGTACTAGTTTTGGTTACAATACCCTAGTGGTAGACTTTCGCTCCCTCCCTCAGATGCGCGAGTTAGGTTATCCTGTGGTTTTTGATGCCACTCATAGCGTCCAGATGCCAGGAGGAAAGGGAGATAAATCTGGTGGACAGCGGCACTTTGTTCCCTATTTGGA
>NZ_JAAHHX010001044.1:0-1052 GCF_010672065.1 Moorena sp. SIO4A1
TGCCATAAATTGAAACCTCGTACTAATTCAATAACCACTGATTTGTACCACTAAATAAAGTGTAAAAATAGTTTATTTACTGGAATTGTAAGCTTATGCGCTACGCGCACGCTACGCGAACATATTTAAGCTAGATAACGGGTAAATTAATATCGGCGAAAAGAGAATTATATCAAGTCCAGTTAATCATTTTTAAAATAGCCGATTTAGCAGCAATAGCAATCAAGAGGTTTGATTTTCCGGAATAGACCCACAACCTAACGAAAAAAGATTTAACCAAGGAATTTAACTGGGCTTTCCCTAGGTCGAGCTTAGATTAAATCCAGTTGACTAATCATCCTATGGCTGAGTTTGACCCGGTGGGTGGAACGGGCATCTTGCCTGTTTCGGGCATCTTGGTGGAACGGGCATTTTGCCCGTTACAATCTTCCGGACAGCAACCTAACACTGGCGGTGCGTTACGGGGCGGACTATCCCAAGGCTGGCGGTCGAGGCGAACAATAAGGGCAAGTCCGCCCCTAACGCACCCTACGCACCCTACGCAAGTAATTACCAACATTTAATAACAAGAAATTATGTATCAGCGCATCAATAACACCGTTTTCTTAGCTTTAGTGTCCAGCATTATGGCACTCACCAATCCAACTAAAGACGCTTATCTTGATCATGCGGCATGGCACTTACACGATACTTACTGCCAACAGAAATCCCTTCCGCTTGGAGTAAAAGCAGCTTGTTTTGTTGGTAAACCTTTACCACCTGATGCAGTTAAGCCAGTAATTGAAAGCTACACTCGTCACCAAAACTATTTCCTTTTCAGTATCTATACCACCAATTTCTGGGGTAAAAAATTCCACACTGTTGGGCTAGGGGGCAAATTTTTGGTGTTTTAATTATATCAGCTAATGCCCGTAGCACATTAGCTGTTTTATTTAGTTTTATTTAGCTGAAAATTATCGTGGAAAATCTTCTATGTCAACGGATTCATAGTCTAATTCAGAAACGGTAAATTTATATCTTTTCCCTCGTTCTAAACTCCTGGTTTTGATAGA
>NZ_JAAHHX010001045.1:0-1052 GCF_010672065.1 Moorena sp. SIO4A1
CTGGGTATTAAATACCATAAAGTTTTTCCGGTCTTCGGTTGGACAAATCCATAGACATACAACCATTGATAGCGATGTTGAACAATCGCAATTGGTCTTTCTCCTAACGCGCGACCATACCTTGTCTTGATGCAATAGCGAGTGGGGAAACCCCCAAGACCGCGCTGCATCGCTTCTCAATATCGGTTTTAAACCGACTCTATGTTCATCAAAAAACCAAATTTTTATTTCTGAGTTTGGATGGGCTTGTTCAATTTTTTTTACTTTGATTGGTAGGTTTTTAATAAATTCATCTTGATCTATTTTATTTCCTTTCCTATGTTTTGGTCTCGGACTCTGCCATGAGAATCTGAGCTTTTTTAAGTAATCCCATCCTCTCTTGAAGTTACCGTAAGAGTAGTGCAGCCAAAGCAAGTTGGTAGGCTATGCATCAAAGGTGACAGGTCTTGTTGTAAGGCTGCACTACTCTAAGGTTTCGTCTCTGATTCCACACTTTTTTCACTCTTTGAAGTTACCGTAAGAGAGTGGAGCCTTTATAGGGACAGGTTATGGGTAATATTTTTAAGTTATCTGAAATAAGGCTCCACTCTCTAAGGTTTCGTCTCTGGTTTCTTTTTCTATCCAACGAGCTACTTTTGGACCCGTCCACCTCCCTCCATCTGATGGTCTTGATTCTAGTTCTTTGGCTAATTTTTTAAGTTGATATTCCCTTAGTAGTGGTTTTTTAGCTCCCCTATGCTGTCTGTGCTTATTTTTTAAATTTTGCACTCCTTGTTATCCAAAATCATTATATTTTTTGACGATTTCTTTGCCATAATCATAATTAATACCTACAGCTATAGCACTAGTCTTAATAGTCCAACCTAAGGAGACTTTCCAAAGTAAATGCCATCTTCTTGATTCGTTCGCGTAGCGTGGCCCAAAGGCCACTGAATCTTTACTTTTGAGGTACTTCTGTTTCAGTTCGTCCGAACTATAATGATTAGCTAGGGCAGCTTTTTTGGGCATAAATTTTGTCTCCATCGATTTTTCTATATTATACGTGGGTTTTG
>NZ_JAAHHX010001046.1:0-1052 GCF_010672065.1 Moorena sp. SIO4A1
CCACAGTAAGTGGATTGAAATTTTGATCTCAGTCAGATCCCAAACCTAACCTGATGTGATGTTATTTGATTGGCCAAAGGTCACGCTACGCGACCAGACCGGAGCTTTTCCCAGGGGGGGAAAACCCCCCAGAAATTTAGCGATGCAGCGCGGTCTTGGGGGTTTCCCCCATGAGCGACTGCATCAAGACAAAGTGTTATGGCAACAGCCAATACTTCATCATTGTCGTAATCACTTCGTCTGGAACACCAGTTGGCTCCAGAGGGCTCCACTCGCAAATCTCGGCATAGCCAAAGACATAAAGCATGTGCATACTATGCATTACTGCTTGACGAGAGCCTTTCATAGTGTGCTCAACAGGTTGTTTCTTTAGGTTTGGGTTTTTTGACATGAATCAAAGATTGAATTCGTCGTTATGTTTATAATTATAATGATTATAAATAACTTTGTCAAGGGTTTTGAAAAAAGTTTTTTTGGGTAGTTTTAGGGGGAATAAAAAAACGTTCGCTAAAGTTATACGAACGCTTTTTTGTAAAAAAAATTAACTTACGTGTTGCTGATTATGGGTATGGTTTTGCCCCCCTAGCCCCCCAATTTTGGGGGGAAAAAGACTTTCAAATTCCCCTCCGGTGCGCTTTCCGTAGGCGAATTAAATTCGCCACGGGTCGCACCGCAAAGTTGGGGGATTTAGGGGGCTTGACCAAAACCAGATGATCGCGCATTCATTCCTTGATTCAGCAACGCCTTTTTAATAGCTATTAAGTACACAAAAATTCCCTACTCCCTACTCCCTACTCCCTACTCCCTACTCCCTATTCCCTATTCCCTATTCCCTTTAAATAGAATCACCTCCTGCCTTTTTTGCCTCTTCTATCCAGCTATCAAACAACTCTTGATTCTTCTCAACCCACTCTTTAGCATGGCGATTAATATCTTCTGAACTGCTCTCACCCTCTTTGATCTTTAAGCTTTCAACGTTAATGTCCTCAGCCGGAATTTGAACTAGTTCAAACCAACGCTTAGCAACTGGGTTAGCTGCCAAAAATTTCTTA
>NZ_JAAHHX010001047.1:0-1050 GCF_010672065.1 Moorena sp. SIO4A1
GGCCACAAGACTATGTAACCCTCGCCCGACTCCAGAAATTCAGTGGTGCTCAACGCTATGCTATTCCTGACGACTTGAACCTTGATGAATTTGGCTCTGTAGCAGTTTGGTGTCGTCGTTTTAACATCACCTTTGGTTACGCTTCCCTCTAAAAGGAATAGGGAGTCGGGAGTCGGGAGTCGGGAGTCGGGAGTCGGGAGTCGGGATGCAGTGCAGTCAAAAAGAGCTAGTTACTCATCGCCCCATCGCTCCATCGCCCCATCTTCCCACACTTACCACACCTGTCACGCCTCCCATCTAGCGGTTTATAGCCTAATGAGGTACACATGATTTTTTACCTGCTTCCTGCTCCCTGCTCCCTACTCCCTGCTCCCTGTTCCCTGTTCCCTGTTCCCTGTTCCCTGTTCCCTGTTCCCTAAAACCCAGGAAGTTGTACCTCACCTAATTGAAAACAGCTATAATAACATTAATTAGTAATTAACGTTTGATTAACAACACTCTGATAAATTGGCGAAATTGCCGTTTTTCGCAGTGCTTTTTTCAAGGATTTATTCGTACTATTTAAAATAGTTATCCAGGTCTGACCAGGACATTCTAATTCATCCGCAAGACGGTCAATCAGTTGTTGGTCTTTACTAGAGCTATTCGACTCCAAAAAATGACGCTGACGGCTGACACCGAGGATGTAATAGGGATTGTCTGGAAAGATTAGCACTATTTTGCGCACTAAATAAGCTTCTTTAATCTCAGGGTAACCAGCAAGTTGTTGTTGTAAGGCAGCTTCTACATCAGCTGATAGTCCGTGGGGTTGAAAGCGATCGCCGTGACTGAAACCAGAGCGCTCTTCGTGTGCCAGGGTGATTAATTCATGATGTTTGGCAGCTCTTTGACGATATCGGTCTGCTTCTGCGTCACGTCCTTGGCGTCTTAGAAACCCATAAATTGATTGAGTGCCAGTCAAAACACTATCTGGGTCTCGTGCCATCGCCTGCTCCAGATAATCGATACCAGCTTCATTATCTTGTGTGGTTAAGATTTGTCCTAGTAACT
>NZ_JAAHHX010001048.1:0-1048 GCF_010672065.1 Moorena sp. SIO4A1
ATAGCTCGCAATTTTACACTCAATTTATACCGTGACCACATGTTTGAAAACATGGCACAAGCTCAACGACTCTGTTCTTTTGGTCTAGACACGCTTAAGCAACTTTTTAGAATGAAATAGCCCTGGGTTAGGGGGGATTCCGATTCCCGATTCCCTGCGCTATACTAATTATTTTCAAGATACTTTTCTATCAATATTCTAATTTTTTTTAATTGGAATTTATTAGCATAATTCGATATAATCTGAGCAAAGGGAATAAACTTATCATCTAATTCTTTCAGATTTTCTGCCGTTTTAGTGATAGCGAACATATTCCCTTTCTTGGCCAGGTCATAAAGTTCAGCTAATACATCGTCTGGAGGAGGCAAAGTGGCGTCTGGCATAACTTTTTGAGCGGATTCAATTTTGATTTTTGATACTTCTGGAACATACTGTTCATATACCCATTCCAGTTGCAGATGCTGCTTTAATTTATCGAGTAATTCTTCAACGTTCACAGGCTTACAAAGAATATCAGTCCAGCCTATATCCTGACTCTGTTGCTGTTCTAATTCATAAACACTGGCAGATGTCGCGATTACCAGGATATGTTTCAATTGCTCTGATGAGCGGATACGTCGCATCATTTCAAAGCCATCCATAACTGGCATCACTAAGTCAGTAATAATTAAGTCAGGGTTAAATTCTGTGGCTTTTTGCAAACCCTCAACCCCATTACTCGCTTCCAAAAATTCAAATCCCAGAGGTTGTAAAAAATTAACAATAACAGAGCGATTCTCCGGTTTGTCATCTACCACTACTATTTTCCGCACCTTTCCCCGGAAACCAACGATAGTATTGGTATAAATTTTAGGTTTGTAATCCATTACTGTGGTAGTAGGTAAATCCAAATCCACAGAAAAAACGCTACCGTTGCCACAAGTACTTTCAACCTGGATAAAACTTCCCATGAGATTAACAATTTTCTGGCTAATAGCTAATCCTAGACCAGTGCCTTGATCTCGACTAGCACCACCCCCACATTGCTCAAATGGTAAAAATATTTTTT
>NZ_JAAHHX010001049.1:0-1048 GCF_010672065.1 Moorena sp. SIO4A1
GATAGTGGAGCCTTTATAGTTTGCAGACTATGAGTAAAAGGGTTAAAAATTTGTAATTAAGGCTCCACTATCTAAGGCGCGCGTCTCTAGGGTCAATTCCCAGTTTTTTAAGACCCCGCAATTTTATGTTTATTGCCCCATTAATGTCAGCATCATCGTAATGACCACAGTTAGTACAGACGAACTTTTCTTTTTTTCTGTTTTCGTTACTGGTGTGATGACATCTTGGGCATTTTTGAGACGTATGCTTGGGATTTATTTTTACGACCGGAACGCCTGACTTTGCGGCCACGACTTCGATCTTTTTGACCAGTTCACCCCAAGCTGCATTAGAAATTGAGCGATTTAAACCTCGTTTTCTTGATTGTCCATTGCGGTCATAGTTACCATTTTCATTAGGTCTAGGTTTGCAACGAGATTTCATTGCCTTAATATTCAAGTCCTCGAACACTAAGGCATCTGTACCATCAACTAATTGATTGGCAACATTCCAGTGATAAGCACTACGCTTATTTGTGATACGTTCATGGAGTGAAGCTACTCTGGCATAAGATTTCCCTCTGTTATTAGACCCTTTTCTTTTTCGACTAGCTGCTTTCTGCCTCAGTTTTAAACGTCTTTCTCTACACCTAAAAGACTTTTGTTTGGCTGGATTTGCTATTGTTCTCCCATTAGAGATACTGATTAGCTTATTGATGCCTAAATCACAGCCTTTAACCCTCTGAGGCTTAATCTCGCTTTTGTCTTTTACTGGAGTAGTTGGCACTGATTTATCTTCAATTTGAAGACTTACAAACCATCCGCGAGCTTTCCTACGAACAGTTACAGATTTTAGAGTGAATCCTTCAGGAATAGGGCGAGAGTTGTAAAAGCCCATCCAGCCAATTCCTGGGAGGTATATTCTGTCACCGTTTAATTTAACTTGACCAGGTGCATATTTAAAACTTCTAAACCGCGACCTTCTCTTAGGTTTTGGGTATCCAGTTTCTCATGCAAAAAAACTTAGAGAAAGCAACATCTAACTGCCTCAGGGTTTGCTGTAAAACAG
>NZ_JAAHHX010000105.1:0-16147 GCF_010672065.1 Moorena sp. SIO4A1
CAATGATGGTTCCGATTATTTATCGGATGAATATGTCAAGGAAATACTGTCAGATATTAGACAACTAGTAAGTCCTCTAGATTTTGATATTTTTGTGTTACGAGTGATGGAGGAATTGTCCTGGATTGAAATTGAAGAACGCCTAAACTTAGCAAGTAATACAGCCTTGCGAAAACGATATCAGCGTATGAGGAAAGTTTTAAGAGACTATTTTTTTGATATCGACAACTCTATGCTCGAAGACTATGGCTTATCCTGAAGTAAGCTAATGCGCTACGGGCATATGCTGAACGCGCACGCGTGCGCGTAGCGCATTAGCTGAATGCTTACGTTACTCTTAAGGATTTCCAGTGAAACAAGCAAATTTATGACGTAGAGTTTCACTGCTCCTAGGTGATTTCTGGGAAACAAAGATTTCTAAATACTCTTCCAACTTGGCGGTTTGGTTTTTATAGGTATCAATATCATTGTCACTCAGCCAGCTAAATTGTTTGGCTATAACTAGATCAGCTTTATCTATCAACAGGCTAAGGATTTGGTCAGCTTCAGCTAGTTCGAGGATCTCAGCCATACGGTTGCTGTCTGACACAGACAAACTTGGACGCGCTGCCAGTTGGCAATACTCCAGCAATAGTTCCAATCGGCGTAGATTTGATTGGGTTGGGCTTTCTCTTGAGATCGTGTACATAGAAAATCTGTTCATGTCACACCACTTGTTACTTTGATTTGGCTTCAGTCTTTATTGGGCTTCACTACATTAGTGAGATTTTTGCTGTAATTAGGACACGAATCGAAAGGATTTCACAAAATCTTTATATCTAAGAGGTTTTTTGTAAAGCAACCATGAAGGTTGATCAGGTTGAATGTTGATCAGGTTGAAGGTTGAATGTTGATCAGGTTGAAGGTTGATCAGGTTGAAGGTTGAATGTTGATCAGGTTGAAGGTTGATCAGGTTGAAGGTTTAAGGTTTAAGGTTGAAGAGGTTGAAGAGGTTGAACGCCATGGACGAAGTCCCGCTTTGCTGCGAAGCGCGTGGCCTTTTGGCCAAGGTTTAATAACCAGTTAACCTGTAACCTTTAACCTGTAACCTTTAACCTGATCACCTGATCACCTGTTCCCTGTTCCCTGTTCCCTATTCCCTGTTCCCTATTCCCTTTGCGATATGATTTAGAATCTCTACCGTAGCTTGCCCAGTTTTTTGCCAACTAAATTCACTGGCTCTAGCAAGACCTGATTGGCGAAGATGCGATCGCATTTGAGCATCGGTTGCTACTGCTGCCATGGCTGCTGTGATTTCCTCAGGGTTGTAAGGATTGATTAATATAGCGGCATCTCCAGCTACTTCGGGTAAGGAGGAGAGATTGGCTGTAATTACAGGAGTACCGCAAGCCATTGCCTCTAATACAGGGATACCGAAGCCTTCCCAAAGACTGGGGAATACAAATGCGATCGCATTTCTAATCATGGTCGGTAACTGGTGCTGAGGAACATATCCCAGGAATTTGACCTGACTGGATATATTCAGTTCCTCCGCTTGGGCTTCCAGCAATGGTGTGTAGCGTTTATCCGTTGCGCCAGCAATCCAGAGTTGGTAGTCCTGGCAATTGGGTAGAGCAGCGAAAGCCTCAATCAGCCGATGGAGGTTTTTGTGGGGGTCTGGGCGTCCGATGTAGAGAAAATAGGGACAATTTTCCCGGTTTTCCCCATCTTTTCCACCATCTACTGTATCCACATAATAATATTGATTGGCATCGTAAGCCAGTAAGATCGGGGTGATTTTTGCGGCTGGAATCTTGAAGAAGTCAGTAAGGTCTCTAGCAGTAGCCCGAGAGTTACAGATGATGTGTTCTGCTTGAGCAAGAACTTGAGGGATATAGTAGCGTTGGTAGGTAGTTAAGGGTGAAAAACCCTGGGGAAACCGTAACCCAATCAAATCATGAACCATTACCACATAGCGGCAATTGGTGAAGAGGGGAGCTTCTGGAACAGGAGAAAACAGAAGATCCGTTCGCAATTTTTTATAAATTCGCGGCAGTTGAAACTGAGTCCACAACAGACGGCGAAAATGTCCTTTCGTGCCTTGTTCAGGGCTTAAATTCCCTGGAATTGGGTAGCAAGTGTAGGTAGTAGCACTGAAACGGCTAGACGCAGTGGAAGAAATTAGTAAGGTAGGGTCGAGAGGTTTTAAATAAGGAAAAAGATTAGCGGCATAGTTAGCAATACCCGTAGGTTGGGAAAATAGAATCGAGAGATTGACCAACAATTGGCTCATAAAAAAATAATTAAGAATTAAGAATTAAGAATTAAGAATTAAGAATTGATAATTAATAATTAGCTATTTGGAAATGCTATAAAATGCACAAGGCAATACTAAATATAATTTCAAGGGAATCATACTTTCAATAAATTGTACCTCGATAAGTGCGATAAACCCTATAATTTTTGTTGACTATTTTAATAAAATTAACGTTGCTTAACCCCTTTCTGTTCCCTGTTCCCTGTTCCCTATTCCCTACTCCCTACTCCCTACTCACTATTCCCTACTCCCTACTCCCTACTCCCTACTCCCTACTCCCTACTCCCTATTCCCTTTACAACCAATTACCGACTAGAATAAAAGGTGCCCAAAACAGAGGTTCATTAAACTTGGCATCTCCAATCAAATTTAGTTGGGCTTTCCTGACAGCTTCTGCTTTGGTGATTTCTGGCTGTTTTAGGTATTCGTAAAACTTGTTGATGAATATAGCAGTGGAGTCATCACGCACTTTCCACAATGTCCCTAAGGTAGAACGCGCTCCCGATTTAATCGCAAAACCCGCTAACCCTAACATCGCTTGATCGTCCCCTTTAGCAGTTTGACAAGCACTAAGAACGAGTAAATCAATTTTGTCTTCTCCCAACAATTCTTGAGTACGCAGCAGTTGCTCTAATTCTTTGACATTAATTTTATTTTCCCAGGTTAGTATAAACGTCTCCTCAGCTTTGGAGCTAAACTGACCATGAGTAGCTAAGTGTATCACATTGGAGGTTTTAGTGGTTATTTCCTTGGACACTCTCTCGCTAGTGAAGTCTTGATTGAGCATGATTGAGTCTGGGTTCAAGCTTTTAGAAATTTGCTGAATTTCCTGCTTCACCCCTGGTAAAGCTTTAAAGCCTTGACGAGCTTCACTCAATCCCCCAGCAATTATACTAAATTTCTCTTTTCGTAACGGTTGTGGATCTAGCAGTTGCAACCCTAGAGACAGGGAAATATTGTATTTTTCCATTAGATACTGCTCTCCATCGTGTAAGGCTGCCATCGGCAGTTTACGTAATTTGCCATCCAGGATAAACACGAGGGTTTTGGTATCCGTTAAAATTTGCTCTTGTTCCGCAGGTCGGATTAGCCAGTCATAAACTTTTTGGAGGTGGGGTAAACGTTGGTCTTGCTTAAAGACAGGATGGAGGGAGCTCAAAAATTTAGTCAGGGTTTGATCCACCTCTGCTGCAGGCACAGAAGTAGAATAATAGCCAATGGGTTTACCGGGGGCGGAGACAATCACAGCTAAACGTTCTGGCAAAATAATCGGGTAAATTACCGTTGCTGACCTGTCAATCTGATCAATTTGGGCAACATTAGCATCTAAACAAGCTTGCCGGAAAAAGTTATCCAATTCTGCTAATTGTAAATCCTCAATGATCTGGCGTGCCTTTTTCAGGTACTCTTGACTAGGATTACCGTCTAGCAACAATTCTACCAGTTCTCGGTATACTGGTTCAACGCTTTTTCGGAAGGAAAACTGGATATCTGGATTAATGGAAACCAAATCACCACGCAAAGTTTTTAAGTCTTTGACTGCTTCCGTATAGGCGGCGATCGCTTCCGTCGATTTTCCCTGTTTTTTGTGCAATTTTCCTAATTGCCAAGCCGCTTGGGAACTAATTTCCGTGGCGTTAATTTGTTGGGCAATAATTAAGGATTTTTGGGTAAGCTTGATAGCGTCAGCTAACTGACCATTGCTACTATAAAGTTTACCCCAGTGATAGAGGGCATAGGCTTCAGCTTGGGCATCCTTGAGTTTGCGGGCAGATTTCACCGCTTGCACAAGGATTTGATTGACTTGTTGGAGCGTCAAAGAGTTACCTTTGTTACCCATTTGTTGCCAACTAGCGGCTAAGTTGACTGCACCATAAACAGAGGAGCGACTGGGCTGTAATTGGCTCAGTTGTTGGTAAATTCGCGGAGCGAGAGCATTAGCCTTTTGCCACTGTTCTAATTGGACATAGAGGCGTAGTTGGTTGAGTCGAGTTTTAACTTTTTCTTCTGGATTGGTAGTTGCCTTTTCTGCCCGTTTAAAGTAATCTAATGCTGCTGAATTATCGCCAGAATCAAGGGCTGTATTGCCTAAACTCAACAGGATAATTCCTAATTGGTTAGTGGCTTCGATATCCTCCGCAATAGATAAGCTTTGTTCGAGTACCTCTCTACTAGCGCTTACATCCCCCAACACTTCTAAAGCGATCCCTAAACTTCTGAGCATTCCTACTTTAACAGCAGAATTTTCTGTAGTTGATAATTGTTGATTAATCTCTTCGAGTATATCTTTTGCACGATTATAAAATCCTAAGCTTTGGAGGGCTTCCGCTTGGTTGATTTTGCTAATAAAAGCACCAGTTTTATCTCCTGCTTGATCATAATATTTTTGTGCCAGTTGAAATGTTTCTAGGGCAGATTGGTTTTGTCCAGTGTGGAACAGTAGTCTAGCTTTTGTATTAAGAATTTGCGCCCACAACAGAGGATTATTACTGCTAGCTGATTCCACTAAATTAAGGCTGGATTCAATAGCGGTTTGGGCAAGGTCCCACTGACTTAGGTGTTGGTAAGCTAAGGATAGATAATTCAAACTCAAGGCTTGATGGAGAGAGTCACCGCGAGTTGCGTAATCTTGGGCTGCTTGTTCCCAGATTTCCGCTGCTTGGGCAAATTGTCCCCTGTTGAAATAGGCTCTGCCTTGGTTAAGTTTACTACGTTTACTGGTAGCCTGAGGAGTTTGGGCTTGCAAGGTCGGAGCAATAGTGATTTCAGAGTGGTGAGGAGATGCGATCGCTAAACTAGCTAAACTAGGAGTAGCTGTCAGTGCTAGCAATAAACTGGGTAATCCGACGGTGACTAAATTTAGGATGGTTTTCATGATTGTCTTGGTAAGATATTAATGGTTAAAGTAGGGTGGGCAAAATAATTTCATCATTAATACTCATTTGAAGCAAACTGTTTTTGCCCACCTTAGCAGTTAAAGTAGGGTGGGCAAAGTAATCGCTCTCATTAATACTGATTGGAACCAAACTGTTTTTGCCCACCCGACAATCTAATCCTCTTTAATCGCACAAGTTGCTCGTAGAAAATCCCCAGCCTGGCTCGAGTTAACAACAGCGACTAATTCGAGATTACCTTCTGAATTAATAATCCAAGCATTAGCTTCCACTATCGGTGCTTTAGTATTAGTGTCTGGTTTACGATCTTCAGCTTGGGGTATGGCGCGCACTATGGATAGATCAGATATATCCCGCACATCCGATAAAATTTGGCCACCGGGCACCATAGCACTGGGATCTTGGGGGATACCACCCCGTCCGGTAATATAAAAACTACTGGTAGCAGTCCAACCGCAACCTTTAGCGATTTGTTGAGTGCGATCGCGCAGTTCTGTCGGTAGTTGAATTAAGCCATTAGCGGGATCGGCGTCAGGATTGTTAATGGTGATCACCCCATCTACCCCAAACTGAGAACTAGCGGTAATGGCACTATCAGGAAATACAAATAAGCCTTGGGTAGTAATCTTAATCTCTCCACCATTGCCTCGATTAGCGTCGGCTTGGATCAAGCTCCGTTCCATCAGAGTGACTAAATCGGAGTTAATGGTAATTTTGCCACCATCGCTATCGTTATCAGCTTCCGCAGTAATACTGCTGCCATTACGCAATAGTAAACCGTTTGTGATATCGAGGTTAATATTGCCTTTTTTCCCAGAGAAGGTGGAGGCGGTGATAGTAGCGCCATAATTGAGGTTGATGGTATCAGCCTTAATAAATAATTCTCCCCCATCACCAAATCCTTCATTTCTGACCCTAATTTCGGCATCTTGGGTATCGGGATCTCCTGAGATAGTTAACTCGGAAGTATTAATCGTGATGTTGCCAGCATTGGCAGTGGGGATGGGGTCTAGTCCAAATAGTCTTCGGAATATAGGAATAGGACGTCCTACCCTACTAGAAATCAGAGTCGTGGTAGAACGAGTTGGCAGGGTATCGAGTAAGGTGACAGACTCCGAAGCATTGATGGTAACACTACCAGCATTACCAGAATCAAAAGCAGAAGCATCAATTACTCCTCCATCGGTGAGCCACAATCTGGCTGTATTTACCTCCACATTACCCCCATCACCTTCACCAAAAGAGGCAGCACTAACTGCAGTATCCCTGTTGACACCTGAAAGTAAACCCACTATATCAATGGATTCTGTAGCATTGAGGGTGATATTACCCCCATCACCTTCACCAGCAGTAAAGGTTAAAATGTGTCCTACAGCTATTTTTAGTTGATTGGTGGATATGGTAATATCCCCTGCTCTGCCTTTGCTGAAGGTCAAAGAATTTACATCACTAGTCAAATCACTGGGATTCTCAGGGTTCAAAGCGGCCCAACCAATTATATTTACTGATTCAGGAGCAACAATGTTGATATTCCCTGAGTCACCTTCTCCAAAGGCGTTGATCAATAGATGTGCTCCCCCAAGCACGTTTAAATTTTTGGTAATAATTTCTATATCTCCTCCGTCACCACTGGATATGGAGAGGTTAGCCACAAAGGTATTGAAACTGCCGTTGGCGTCATTATCTCCGATAGTTACACTTTCAGTACCATGAAGTATCGTATTTCCCGCACTTTGACTACCTTCATTCTGAGTCAGTATGCTGGAGTTATCTCCGACTGTAATGGTTGCTCCTCTCAATCTGATTGAGCCAGCGGTGTTTCCACTGGTATCAAGGAGGGCGTTTTCGGTCAGTTGAATATCTCCTAAGTTTGACAGTTGACTCAAGTCCAGATCCCAGCCGGATGCTACTGGTGTTAATGGCACCATCGCACTAGAATTGTTGCTCCCTACTGCGGCGATTTCGATTTGTCCTCCTTCTGCCGATAGTAAACCACCCCTGAGGCTAATCGATCCTCCTACCAAGGCTATAGTATTCCCTGGTTGAACCTGTAATTGGGACCCGAAATTACTGCGATCGAAAGGAGCGAAAAGACTGCCATTTAGGATCTGTCCTGGACCAGTTACTGTAATATTTCCCGGATTTGTTCCCATCTGTAAACCAGGGGTAATATTAATCGTTAATAACGGCGCTTGGTTTGGTTCAGTGGCACTAAATTCAATCCCATCTCCAAATACTACACTCTCCGCAGTAGTAGCGAAAAATGAACCACCTAAGCCTATGGAAGCATTTTGCCCAAAGATAATCCCAGCGGGATTAATCAGAAATAAATTAGCGTTACCATTAGCATGAATCAAGCCGTCAATGTTAGAAATATTTCCTCCGGTGACACGGCTAAAGATATTGACAATATCCCCAGCATTGTTAAAAAAGGCTGACCCGTTGCTGGGTACAGAAAATTCCGAGAAGCTATGAAACAAATGATCTGAAGTCCTTACCCCAGATTCAATCAAGAAATTCACCCCATCATCACTAGTCACCGTAGTGGATAAGGTGCCATCACTGCTGATTTGGGCGGTGGCGATATTGGGGATGAGGACACTAGAGAGTAAAAGATGGCCGAGTAAATAGCATCGCTGAATAGTTTGATTCATCAACTTGACCCTGGTGGCTGATGTAACTTCGGTTTGAGTGGGATATGCTTATTTATCCCATCAGCGATGGTCAAACTCACAAATCGTCAGCTGTCAGTTGTCAGCCGTGAGCTAAAAGCTCACGCGTGCGCGTTCAGCTGTCAGCTAAAGTAGCTAAAGTAGGGTGGGCAAAGTAATCTCATCATTAATACTGATTGGAACCAAACTGTTTTTGCCCACCCTACAATCTACAATCTATGGCCACGCTACGCGAACGGGATAATTTAATAGTTCGAGATTATAGCACTACGCATTAAGGTGTTTGACATTGATACAAGCTGCCAAAGCTGTTATACCAAACTTTTGCCTTTTTCCTTTTGCCTTTTGCCTGTTGCCTGTTGCCTTTTGCCTGTTGCCTTTTGCCTGTTCCCTGTTCCCTATTCCCAGATCCGCTGTTCCCTATTGAAAACCGCTATATTAGATTACTTCGTACCATACAAGCGATCGCCTGCATCCCCAAGTCCTGGAACAATATAGCCATGGTGATCTAATTCTTGATCAATAGCCGCCGTATAAATCACTACATCCGGATGCTGCTGTTGGAAATAGTCAAGCCCTTGCTGTGCGGCTAATAAGCACAGAAACTTAATGGACTTCGGGCTAACTTCCTTGAGTCGGTCAACAGCAGCAACGGCAGTATTACCTGTAGCTAACATCGGATCAACCACCAACACATCTCGCTGAGTCATATCATCGGGGAGTTTGAAATAATATTCGATGGGCACAAAGGTATGGGGGTCACGGTACAAACCGATATGACCGACACGAGAGGATGGGATTAGTTCTAGAATACCATCTAACAGACCCTGTCCAGCTCGCATAATCGAGACAATCACCATCTTCTTTTCTGAAGCCAGCATCGGAGCTAGCATCGGCGAGATTGGTGTATTGATTGGTTCATACTTCAGGGGCAAATCCCGTGTTACCTCGTATGCCAACAATAACCCAACTTCTTTAAGGAGTTTACGAAATTTGGCTGTACTCGTTCCAGCCTGACGCATCAGGCTTAACTTATGCTGCACAAGGGGATGGTAAATTACTTTGACATTATTGATCATTATAGCGGTTTTCAATTGGGTGAGGTACAGAGTCTTGGGTTTTAGGGAACAGGGAACAGGGAACAGGGAACAGGGAACAGGGAACAGGGAACAGGGAACAGGGAAAAAATCCTGTGTACCTGATTAGGCTAGAAACAAATCATCTACCGACCACTGGGTACTAACCACACTCCTGGCTCCAGCACAGAGAAAACCGGTAGCTAGACTAAGCAAATCATCAGTAATTTTGGTAGGAGTGAAATTAACCTCGCAGGCTGAGACAACAACTTCGGAAAGATTGGGCATCCGCCAACCAGGAGTTAAAAGTTGACCCAGGGTCAGGGCACCATCTCCTAACCTTAACTGAGATTCCAACGGCTTCATGACGTTAGATTTGGCATGATGGCTGGAGTGGAGGATATGCACTTGCTGGGCTAAGGTTTGGTATGATTTGACCGTGGCATCCCGTCCTTGTAAGCGCTGCTCAGCAGGAACGTGATACATTTCCGCAACGGTTTTGCATTCAAAACTGCTAAAGGGCAGATCTTCCGTAGCATCTTCGACTATACCCATTTGCTGACCTTCAATTGCTGGGCGTTGGTGGCAATAGTGGAGGATTTGGCAACTGGGAACCAAGCGAATACCAAAGCGATCGCATAAGTAAGTAGTTTGGGTAACAGATTTAGTGGCAGAGGATTTGGAGGATTTGCTGCCCAAGACCATACCGCGAGTTTGGGGAAGAGAACTCTTTTCTTGCTCCGCTGGTAATAAACCCTCTTGCTCCTCACTTTTTAAGGGCAACGCAGCAAAAGGAATCTGATGTAAAAATATATGAGGCACAATAATCAACTCTTCAATCCCAGTCAGATACTGTCCCACCAGCTTTTCCAACTGCAAGCGCTCAGCAAGTTCCTGAAGAAAATCCCCCATCTTATGTTTCCATTCACTGTTTGAACCAACATAGGGAATAAACCAGTTTTATAAAATCCAATTCTGTAGTGCTTCTCCTCCCTGGCCTACACAAGTAAAAACTTGAGGACTGCGATCCTTGAGCAGGATAAAAATATGGGTATCCTTACCCGTTGTATAGAAACTGAGCAGAGCAGTGGTTGGTTCCTCGATTAACTGCTGCATTTGCTTCCAATCGAGATGATTCACTTGAATTTGTCCTGCCAAAACCGGGTCATAGCTGCGCAGTTGTTGCCAAACTTGCTGTTTTTGTGCCTCTAATTCCTGGATTTCTTTCTGGTATTTTAATAAAGCGTCCCTAGTCAAGGATTGATCAGATTGTTTCACTGCCATTCCCAATGACATGGTTTTATTAGGACTTCCTGCCAAAACTGGAACAGCCTCCGAAGCATAACCAAAACGGAGGGAATTAATACGCCGTTGCAGTTCCTCGTAGTCCTGCAAAAGCTGTTTTAGTTCTGGAACAATTTCTCCCTCTTGGTCTAATTGATTACTAGCCATCATATCTACCAACCGTTGGGCACGAGAACGTTCAGCATATTCCAGTGCTTTCTCGATTTCTCCTAAATTGAGGTAAGCTTGTACTATGTTGCCATATACCTCAATGGCATCAGCAAGAATCTTTTGGCGACGCTCCTCATCAATTACCCAACTCCGGCTTTGTTCTACCGCTTGGATAGCTAGGGCGTAGCCTTCGATAGCTAGTTGCCAATTGTTATTTTCCAGAGCAAAATTACCTAAATTGCGAGCTGTTTTCAGACAGTCGAGAGGTAAGTTGTCTGGAGTATGGATTTGTAGGGCATTTTTATAAGCAGTGATAGCTTGTTCGATATTCTCGGCTATATCTCCTTTTATTCTATTCTTGTAGGCAATACCGAGATTGTTTTGAGTCCTTGCCCACTCTTGGGGAAATGCTGACTTTTTACGGATTTCTAGGGCATGTTGATAATAAGCGATGGCTTGTTCGATATTCTCGGCTCTATCTCCTTTTATTCTCTTATTGTAGGCAGCACCGAGATTGTTTTGAGTCATTGCCCAATATTGAGGAAATGCTGACTTTTTACGGATTTCTAGGGCATGTTGATAAGCAGTGATGGCTTCTTCGATATTCTCGGCTCTATCTCCTTTTATTCTATCCAAGTAGGCATTGCCCAGATTGGTTTGAGTAATTACCCAATCTTGGGGAAATGCTGACTTGGTACGGATTTCTAGGGCATGTTGATAAGCAGTGATGGCTTCTTCGATATTCTCGGCTCTATCTCCTTTTATTCTATCCAAGTAGGCATTGCCCAGATTGGTTTGAGTAATTGCCCAATCTTGGGGAAATGCTGACTTGGTACGGATTTCTAGGGCATGTTGATAAGCAGTGATGGCTTCTTCGATATTCTCGGCTCTATCTCCTTTTATTCTATTCTTGTAGGCAATACCCAGATTGATTTGAGTGGTTGCCCAATCTTGGGGAAATGCTGACTTGGTAAGGATTTCTAGGGCATGTTGATAAGCAGTGATGGCTTCTTGGATATTCTCGGCTCTATCTCCTTTTATTCTATCCAAGTAGGCATTGCCCAGATTGATTTGAGTGGTTGCCCAATGTTGGGGAAATGCCTCCAAGGTAAAAACTGTGAGAATAACTTCATAACTAACAATGGCAATTTCTAGGTTATTAGCTATGTTACCAAGAGGAAACTGTTGAATCAAATTACCGAATTCGCCAATAACTCTAGCAATAATTTCAGCTTCTTTTGGCTGAAGTTGAGGGAGGGTTTCCCTTGCCCAAGATAGCAGTATCTGCCCTAAGTTTTCATCTAGCTTGTCAAGGTTCTGTTCCAGTAGGGGGTAAATGGATTGAGGACTATGGTCAGTTTCAACTGCCTGCAAGATGGACATTAGGAAATTGAAATAGTCTTCTAAAGGAACTTCAGTCGAATGAATCTTGAGTATCTCTGCTAAGTGCTGAGCAAAACTTCGCAACCAATTGGCATTGTTATCTCCATCCTCTTCCATTTGTGCTGCTACTGCTGCCATTATCTGCACCAACTCCTGATTCACTAGTTCTGTGTTGGCTTGCAGTATTTCCCCTTCCTGTCCTTTGGGGCATTGCAGCAGTTGTTGGATCAGGTTTAAATAAGCTTCAATTGCTTGTTCGTCCATATTTTCCTATTCTATTTCCTGTTACCTAATTCTAAGCAGATGCTTCTACTACCTGGAAAGAGCGATAAAATGCTTGCCAATTATTGCTATCTTCTGCCAACCTTGTCCACAATTCCTTAAGCCGTTTCGGATTCAACTTCGGAGCTGCTTCCTTTTGATTAGGCGTTAACCAAGGTAAATCTAAGGAATCGTCTAAGACAATAGCCAGAAACTCCTCTTGCCCTGTGCTATTAAATCTTATCTTTTCATTGTAATATGTTGCCCCTAGCTGAGGCATAAGTATTTTCTTGTCTTGGAGTCGATTAAGTGGAGCAAAAGCTTGGGAAGGACAGACTACATAGTTGCTATCTTCTAAACCGCGATTTAATAACAACACATGCTGTTGGTCACAATCTAGCTCCACATGTATATAGTAGGGAATGTTACAACCAATTACAGGTGGCTCGTCTCTATTCCCTGGGGGTACAACCAAGCCTCTGAGAGTAGGATCTGGAGTAAAACGAAGCCAATGGGAAGGAGATGCCGCTTTTTTAATTAGGTCTTGCCAAAGCCAATCCATTTGCCAGTAAGGAAATTTATGTTCCCATAACCAGCCATAAGCAATTCGCCAGGGAGATTGTTTTTCATCCCCTGGTCTTCCTCGTTTATGCTCCCAATTTACCCCATGTTTCGCCATTTCCTCCCGAAACTGCTTTTTCAGCTTTTTCAGTACTTCGGCCAGGGTAGCATTAATGCTCTGTTCATTAAACGCTCCCAGTTTTGTGTCCATTTTGCGAGCAATCTCGACATTCTCTTCTTGCCAGTTGTCAGGACTAAAACGCAGTTGAAAGCATACTTTTTGGGTTTCGGAGGTTTTGGATATCGGGAAAATCTGGTCAGCTATTTCTGCCAGGAACTGTTGTTGTTGAGATTGTTGGTTGGTCATGGTATTTATCATAAGAAAGGGAGTAGGGAGTAGGGAGTAGGGAGTAGGGAGTAGGGAGTAGGGAGTAGGGAGTAGGGAGTAGGGAGTAGGGTGGCACAGGCTTCTAGCCTGTGAAACTTAACTCTCATAAGCTGTTCGCGTAGCGTGCGCATAGCGCATTAGCTGACCACTGACCGCTGAATGCTTAACTAAATTATGCCATGTAGATTGCGAATTGTGTTAGCTACTTCAAAATTTTTATTTGTTTTTATTTTAGCATATTTTAGTTTATTAGTTCATACTTAAAACGCCTATTTTTATTTAATTATATTTTCCAGTAAATACCGTTCCAAATTTTTATATCAAAGCCCTATACACCTATTTTTTTACTCCATAAGCTAGAAGTCAGATGCATTTAATTTAAACATCATGGCCATGACCAAGAAGACTAATCGCAACCGAAAACGTTGGCTATTAATAGAGTTCGTTGTGGAGTTACTAGCTTTGTTCCTTGATGCAAACCTAATCATAGTGTTGAATCTTTGCTTGTTGATTTGGCGTTGGCTCAGGGAAGAAGAAGAGGAGGAGTAGGGTCCATATCATAGTTGTAAAAAAGAAAGTAAGTGTGGCAAGGGTGGGGAGATGGGGAGTGTAAGGTAAACAGGATTTTTTCCCTCTTCCCTCTTACCTGCTCCCTGCTCCCTGCTCCCTGCTCCCTAAAACCTAGATATTTGTACCTCACAAGTCTTATAATTGCTATAGTTGTAGTCTACTACTTCTTTGACTAAGCGCACCCTCAGCCCAATCTCAGCCATGAAATTCATCAGCCCCAAAACCGACTTTGCCTTTAAAAAAATCTTTGCCTCCCAGGAAAGTAAGCCGATTCTGATTAGCTTCCTCAATGCTCTTGTCTATCACAATCAACCTCTCATCCAAGATTTGGAAATTATTGATCCTTATCAGTCTTCTCCTCTGCCAATCCTCAAAGACTCTTTCCTCGATGTGAAAGCTAAGCTGAAGGATGGTTCTCTAGTGATTATTGAAATGCAGGTTTTGCAGGTAGAGTCTTTTGCTCGTCGAGTTTTGTATAACGCAGCTAAAGCTTACTCACTACAATTAGGTAAAGGGGAAGGCTACCGTTATCTCAAACCAGTGATTGCTCTGACCATTACCGATTTTATTATGTTTCCTGAGCATAATCAGGTAATTAATCATTTTGAGTTCCGAGAAAAAAGTACTAACATCAGCTACGTAGAAAATCACTTAGAATTATTGTTTGTAGAGTTACCGAAATTTGAGAAGCAGTTGGAGGAGTTAGAAGAATTGGATGAGTTGTGGATGTATTTTTTAAAAAATGCCCCTTCCTTAGATACAGTCCCAGAGAAAATGGCACAACTCCCAGAGTTTCAACAGGCATTTGGGATTGCTTCTCAGGCGAATTTAACCAGGAAGGAGTTGGAAGAACTAGGAAAACGAGAAATGTTTATTCATGACCAACAAGGGCTGATTATTTTTGCTGAGAGACAAGGGAGAGAAAAAGGAATGAAACAAGGAATAGAAGAAGGCATGAAACAAGGGAGAGAAGAAGGGGAGAAAGAAAAAGCCCAAACAATTGCACGCCAACTTATGCCTCTTTTGGATGATGAAACGATTAGCCAAACTACTGGCATACCTGTAGAGGAAATTAGGAAGCTTCGCTGAACAACTCAAAAGGCAATAGACTAATGAAGAATGAAGAATGAAGAATTTAGAATGAAGAATTTAGAATGAAGAATTTAGAATGAAGAATGAAGAATGAAGAATGAAGAATGAAGAATTTAGAATGAAGAATGAAGAATTTAGAATGAAGAATGAAGAATTTAGAATGAAGAATGAAGAATTTAGAATGAAGAATGAAGAATTAATTTTTAGCATTAGCCAGTTTTGTAGGGTGGGCAAGGGGAAATAAATTGGTTGGAGCGCTTGGATTGACCAATCACCTTGCCCACCAGGATTAACTGTGGCTAGCTAGCTTGGCTTTTGGCGTTGCTGAATCAACTAATGAATAGCAGTAGAGTGGGCATCTTGCCCGCTCGACCAGATATTGATAACGGGCAAGATGCCCGTTCCACCAAGATGCCCGTTCCACCAAGATGCCCGTTCCACCAAGATGCCCATTCTACAGGTGCGACCCAAGGGCGCGAGGGATTGCTCGCGCCCTTGGAGGCGCGCACCTACTCTTAAAACCAGATGATCGCGCATTCATTCGAAGATTCAGCAACGCCAACCTTAGGGGTGTTAATCTCAGTAGTCTTAATCTCAGCCATGCTGACTTAAGTGATACTGACTTAAGGGATGCCAAACTCAGTGGGGCTGACTTGAGTGGCGCTGACTTGAGTGGCGCTGACTTGAGTGGCGCTAGCTTGATTTCAGCAAACTTAAGCCATGCTAATCTCAGTAATGCCCAAGTCACAGGAACTCGGTTTGGGAAAAATCCCGGTCTGGTTGAACAGACTAAGGATAACCTGATCAAGGGAGGAGGGATCTGGGAACCTAGTATCACCGAAGTGCTTCTGGCATTGATCGAGTTAAATTAACCCATAAACTAGAGCAAGACCCCCGTTTTGCAGCTCGTTTTTATCGATTGCTTGCTGCTGCTATTGCTGATCGAATACACCTGACCACAATTAGCTTACTTTACTTCGAGAAAGAGTATCAGATAGAAGACCCGATGGCGACTCACCTGAAGATTGATGAACTAACAACCTCTAGTCACTATCGGTTCATGGCGAAACCGATTCATAAGGACTCAATCAAAACCTATGAAAAAGTTATTTTAGACAAAACTAAGGCAGCGTTACTGATTAATGGAGTGATTGAATCGTGAGCTATCAGCTATCAGTTATCAGCTATCAGCTATCAGCTATCAGTTTATGCGCTACGCGCACGCTACTTGAGGTGCTATCAGCTTTTGAATAAAATAAGCTGAAAACTGATTAATGACGGCTGACGGCTGACCACTGATGGCTGACCACTGATGGCTGACCGCTGACCGCTGACCGCTGACCGCTGACCGCTGATAGCTAAAAATTAATCCTCTTTTTTAATCACTTTAAACTCATCTAGCAATTGCACCCAATTGATGGCATCTCTCTTATCATAAACCCACCCGATCAGATTGATATCTCCTGTTTCCCAAGCAAATTTCCACCAAGCATCTAACT
>NZ_JAAHHX010001050.1:0-1048 GCF_010672065.1 Moorena sp. SIO4A1
AGCAACGATGGCCTCAAGCAAAGTCTGGAAATGCCCCAAAATTTGCTGAATTGTTGCTGAATCTAACAACTGGGAGTTGTATTCACACTCTAGGGTTAAACTCCCTTCTTCCTCAGAAGCCATAATCACCAGAGCACAGCTGTGAATTTGTTCGGAGATGTCTGCTAAATGCTCTTTCAAATGCTCTTTTTCTATCGGTATTTTGGAAATACAAAATGGCACATTACACAACACCAACATCACCTGAAAAATTGATGCTCTACTTAACCCTTCATCTGTTTTTAATTCCTCAAATAAATTCTCAAATGGGTAATCTCGATTTTCTCTAGCCTCCTCAATTGTATTAGCAACCCGCTTTAAAAGTTCTCTAGCACTTAGATCACCTGATAAGTTCGTCCTTAGTGCTATTGGATTAGCAAACTTTTCCTTACTTCCTGACTTTGTATCCCGGAGACTATCGGTAGATAGAGAACCAACAATGATATCTTTCTGCCCCGTCTAACGCAGTAAAATAATTTTAAATATAGCTATAATCGCGGTAAATAGAGTGATATTTTCACAGCTACAAAATTTAGTTCGCTCTATATAGAGCTGTTGCTCTAGTTGGAAAGCTTCCCTGGATATGATAACTGTATCAACTGGCAATTGCGGCTCACTTAAAAATTCTTGTAAAACAGGTAGTTCGCCACTTAGTCGCTTTTGCCAGTAGGCTTGCTGTTCGGTTAAGCGAATGTCGATCAATTGTGTTTTCTAAGTACTCATGTCAAAAAATATCCTTAATTTTAAAGTAATTTTATAAAAATCTGGTAACCGTTAACCTTCTATTGGAAGGTTCAGAGCAAGCCATACTAATCAACCCTAGTAATACCATATTACGAGGATTTATGTAAATTCCATGAAGCGATTCTATAGAAATCCGATCTGATTTGTCAAATATATAGCAATTATATAACTGGTGAGGTACAAATATCTAGGTTTTAGGGAGCAGGGAGCAGGGAGCAGGGAGCAGGGATTAGGAAAGAGCCAAGAGTCAAGAGTGAAACAATCA
>NZ_JAAHHX010001051.1:0-1046 GCF_010672065.1 Moorena sp. SIO4A1
CGAGAATGAATTATAAATATAAGGACAATATTGTTACGGCTAGTAGTAGAATTGGCAGCGATTTCTGATGCTAAGACGGGAGTGGTAGCGGTAGCAATCAATAAAGTGCCTAAACTGCCAAGTACGATACCTTTCATGTTTGTTTCTCCTGGGGTTGATTCGCTTAATTACTAGAATGCAGGTCTTAACTGAGGAGGCAGTGACCCTTAACTGAGAATTTGATAAGGTCTTGCTAAGGAAACTGAAAGGGAGTCGGGAATCGGGAATCGGGAGTCGGGAGTCGGGAGTCGGGAGTCGGGAGTCGGGACTTTGGGGAGGGTGAAGCTCGGCCATAGCATGCTTTGGCTCAGTAACATCATGTTTAGTTATAAAAAACCATTACCCTTGGAACCTTACTCCTTTACTTCTGCCTTCTGCCTTCTGCCCTCTGCCTTGCTTTCGCGCCTAGTATAGCGCTACGCGCAAGTGAGAAGTCAGAAGTCAGAAATCAGAAGTAAGCTATGATTAAGTTTCGGAGTTTAGTAATGTCCTAATCTTAATGGGTAGTGCTATATAAGTATTCAACCGGAAATGATATAACGCCCTGTTTTCAACCCCTGGGAGGCTTGGAAATTCCACTTCCCTTCGGCTTTCTTCGCCACCACCAAAGAATAATGCCTACAGGAGTTGCTAAGATAACTCCTACTAGGAGATGAAATACTATATCTAGGGAACTGCAGCCCAAATAACTGGGAAGATTAGGGTCTTTAGCGTCTTTAGCTTGTTGGCAAGCTGGTAAAATTTTCTCGATAGCATCAGAGGCAACTTGGGACGAAATACCGCTGACCGCTAAGCCTGTACCAACTGTGGTAATCACTAGTTCTAATTTTTGTTCCCGTTTTTGGGCAGCCGCTTCGTTAGCTTGTAAGGTTTCCTGTAAATTGCGATCGCTTTCTGCTTGCTTAACCTCGATCATGCCCCGAATCGTGGCAGTCATCTGCTCAAATAAATGTTGAGTAGGTCTAAGGTAGTTGAGGTCTACTCGAATCTGACTTTGAAATTGGTTG
>NZ_JAAHHX010001052.1:0-1044 GCF_010672065.1 Moorena sp. SIO4A1
CCAAACTAGAGGTACGGTAATTTTCCGCCCATCCATTAAATCAACACTAATGGTTTCTTCAGTAAAGTAGACATTCTTAACTCTCTCATCCGCTCGAATTGCCAAAATACCCATACCAAGCCTCTAAAAAGACCGATCCGTAAAATTGTTGGCATAATGGAATAATTCTAACACTATGCTGGTTACAATGTCTTGAACTTTGGCTTGCAGCGCGATCAAGTCGTCTGGTAGTGCGTACGATCTTGTAGGGTGGGTTCGATTACACAAGAGCTATCAAGACATTTATTCACCGAAGATCACCGAACGCACCATCCCTTACTGGGCTCGGTGGAGAACGCGATCGCATTCCCACCCTACTGGGCTTCATTCATTTTTAATTTTTAATTTTTAACGTTGTATTCCTTGTTGTATGCCCTGCTCTATTCCTGACTGAGTAGCAGCTTATAATTTTTATAATAAAAGTGGTGATAACCGCATCAATTTTCTCCCTGTCTTGCTCTTATAATTCTGTACTTACTTCTAAGTTACTATCGCTTTGGTAGAACTAAGTAGTCGGACAAAAATAAAATTAACTGTTGAAATAGGGAACAGGGAACAGCGGATCTGGGAACAGAGGATTTTTTGGCAACTTTACACAAGTTAATACAGCGAGGTTTATTTTTGTCCAGCTACTTAATCTAATAAAAACGACAGTGGACGACTCATATTCTGAGCAAAGCCAAGGAGCCCGCAATCCTGGTATTCGTAGAGTAATTTCCCCTGTGAATCGAATAAGAAAGTTCCCCCTCGCTGGGTCAGATAAGCCCCATTGGGTACATAAGTATTCCAGTGCTTTAAAACCTCTGTCATATTCCGCAGCCGCAGGGTTGCCAATTCAAAGGGTCTTTGAAAACCTTTGCCACCAGCCAGCCTGAAGAATGACCCTTTGATAGGGGGAAGTGGTATACCTCGCACAACCTCCTCATCATCGAGCAACTGCGGAGCCTGACTATCGCCCCAATAGCCTCGAAATACTTCAGCTAGAGTGCCAGGACTACCAATACC
>NZ_JAAHHX010001053.1:0-1044 GCF_010672065.1 Moorena sp. SIO4A1
GTCTCATGGTGGTGTTTTTCCCCAAGAGCTGAGCCAGGTTTTAGCCTTATCAGGAATTGGTAAAACAACAGCAGGTGGTATTCTAAGCGCTGCCTTCAATCAGCCAGTGCCTATTCTCGATGGTAATGTTAAACGAGTACTAGCACGATTGGTAGCATTGCCGATACCACCTGCCAAAGCCACTCAACAATTATGGAAGCTATCAGAAGCCTTACTGGATCATCAACATCCCCGAGAGTTTAACCAAGGAATAATGGATTTGGGAGCAACTATCTGTACTCGGAAAACTCCCAATTGCCCTGATTGTCCCTGGAAATCTTACTGTCAGGCTTACAATCATGGGATTCAATCTGAAATACCTATGCGTGAACCATCTTCTCCCCTACCCACAAAAAATATCGGTGTCGCTGTAATCTGGAACGACCAGGGACAAATTCTAATCGACCGCCGACCTGCAAAAGGCTTATTGGGTGGTCTTTGGGAGTTTCCTGGTGGCAAAATTGAGCTTGGTGAAACTGTTCCGGAATGTATTAAACGAGAAATTCAGGAAGAATTGGGCATTGAGATTGAGGTTGGGGAACACCTGATCACAATCAATCACGCCTACAGCCACTTTCGCGTTGTGCTAAGTGTACACCACTGTCGCCATCTCAGTGGTGTTCCGCAACCTATTGAATGTGATGAGATTCGCTGGGTCACCTTAGATGAAGTAGATCAGTTTCCCTTCCCCAAAGCCAATACTCAGATTATTGCGGCTTTGCGCTCTCAAGAGGGGAGAAAGTATGAAGTATGAAGTGTCACTGCTAGTTGTGGGTAAAGTGTCAGCTAAGGTTTCTCGCATTTAACTTTTGGAACTCTGAGACTGAATCCCTGATAGTAGCTTACTGATAGTAGCTTAGCTCGCTTCTCATAATTATTAGATGCAGTAAAGCGCGATTACCTGATCGATTCAACTGATAAAGCGCTTTAAACCTTAAAGCTTGTACCTTCAACACCATTTCCTATCGATAAATCGGTAAGGTGAAGTGAAAACAACTGCCACCC
>NZ_JAAHHX010001054.1:0-1044 GCF_010672065.1 Moorena sp. SIO4A1
AGTTTTGCCCAAGTAGCGCAATATATTCCAGGGATAAATGATTTGCTCCAAGCAGCACCAAAAAGTGGTGGCATGATGGGAGCCTTGGGAGGATTAGCAGCATCAATGGGTGGTGGCGTTGGACAATTAGGCACTCTAGCTACCCTGGCAGGAGGTTTTTCTCAACTAGAAATGAAGAGTGATATGATTTCCAAATTTCTACCGATTGTCCTCTCTTTCGTTCAAAGCCAAGGTGGGGACGAGATCAAAAACCTTTTGGCAAAAGTGTTGAGCTAGAGTGATTGATTGGATGGCTGAAATGTGATCGTAATGAGGGATCAACCCAAGACTTGGGTATGTTTTCCCAAAGTAGGGGCATCAAGGAGATCAGAGGGAAGATTTTAGGTGGTGACTTAATTTGTTCCTTGATGCTTCACCCTTGATGCTTCATCCAGACAAGACACTGGTTCAGCTGATCTTGCATAGTCTGAGCATCAGTATGATCCCGGTGTCTAGGTCATAGGAATTGCGCTTGGTACTAGGGGATATAGGTACTTCAATTGTAGTCAAAGCGGGATGAGCCAAAGCGCATTTTTCACTTACAGCCGACTATGTAGGACAATAAGGCAATAGCCAAACTCTAAGCATTTGGCGAGATTACCAACCCTAATCGGATCGTGACTAAATTTCTGTTTGTAACTGACCTTGACAATACTCTAGTAGGGGATGATGAGGCTCTGCTTAAACTGAACCCTCTGCTAAGTCAGCATCGCCAAGAACATGGTACAAGAATCGTTTATGCTACAGGGCGATCCCATAGTTCCTACCACCAGTTGAAAGCCGAGAAGCCACTTCTTGATCCAGATGCTCTGATCACCTCTGTGGGTACAGAAATTTATGATAATGATGGCCAAGATACGCCCAATCCAGACTGGTCCTCCAAGTTATCTGAAGGCTGGGATCGGGACATGATTGTCGAAACGGCTGGTCAATATCCTGACTTAATTCCCCAAGTAGAATCAGAACAACGTCCCTTTAAAGTCAGCTATCACCTGACGGAAGAAA
>NZ_JAAHHX010001055.1:0-1043 GCF_010672065.1 Moorena sp. SIO4A1
TCAGAAGCTGCTGCTTTGATTGGCATTCACTACGAAGGTAAATTTTATGAATTCGTGCCCTGGAATTCAGAAGTAAGCTGGCAGATTGAGCCTTGGGGAAATTGGCAGATGCAAGGGCGCAATGGTGAGTATGAAGTAGAGTTAACTGGTACAACTGACTATCCTGGTACACCTCTACTAGCTCCGACGGAACAGGGATTAAATTTGATTTGCCGAGATACTATGCAAGGTAACCTGAAGTTGGAACTTAAACAACGACGTGGGGATAACGTTGAACCGATTTTGATAGCTGAAAGTAAGTTATGTGGATTAGAAGTTGGTGGTATTCCTTGGCAAAAACCCTGGAATTCTTCTGCTAAATTGCCTTGGGTTTTGTGATATAGCGCTATGGGCCAGGCAAGAGAGAAAAGGCAAAAGGCAAAGGTGCGCTTTCCGGATTAAGAATTAAATTCGCCACGGGTCGCACCTAAAAGTTGATTACCACAGCTTTTCAGCTTTTATCATCGTTGACTTTTATGTTATTAAATAGGAATTATTGAGAATAACTAGACAGCTTGATTAGTCATCAGACTTATATTTGATCTTCATGACATAATTTATTTTCCCTTTGCTTCCGAATGTCACATCGACACCTTGTATACCATCTACATTAATTCCCGCAGCAGCATCACGGCTCATCTCAATTTCCATTTCATCAACGTTTTGCTTGCGTCCCTCCTCAATGATTGACCTAATGATTTCACTATCATTTTGAATAATTTCATTATCATTTTTAAAAATATTACCTGGTGACTTGACTAAATCTACTACATATTTAACAAGTCCCAATGCAGCTTGGTAAGTGGAAAATGGAAGAATAAAAATTTTCCAGTTAAATTCAGCTTCAAGCTTCTTTGTTTCTGTGTTATAAAGTATTTTCATAACATCATTTATTGATTTTTTAACAGCACTTTCGCCAATCTAGGATATTAAAAATTACAATTAGTCCGTTATGATACTTAGTATTACCCCAAATACAGTATCCCAAAAGCACATTTTTTAGG
>NZ_JAAHHX010001056.1:0-1043 GCF_010672065.1 Moorena sp. SIO4A1
TAAAAGTAGTAGCAAGAGGTTTGATGGTTACAAACGTCATATTCTTAAAGATTTAGACTCAGGTAAGGGACGAGCAGTCGGAGTCACCCCTGCTAATGTTCCCGAAGCCACTGTCACTCCAGGGATTGCGGAAGACTTAAAAGCTCAACAAATAATAGTGAAAGAATTACATATAGACCGAGGATATCTCAATAGTCATTTTGTCAAAGAACGTGATCAAAACTTGACCATTATTTGTAAAGCTTGGCGAGTCCGTAACGGTAAAGTTTTTGACAAAACAGCATTTGGTCTTGACTGGGAACAACAATTAATTAGCTGTCCCAATGGAGTTAGCATTCCTTTTGAGGAAGGTAAAGTAGTTCAATTTCCTCGTCAAAAGTGTCAGATGTGTCCCAAACGTTCCTGATGTACAACTAACATCAAAGGTCGCACAGTTTCTATTCATCCGGATGAATCTCTATTACAGGAATTACGGCAATACCAAACCTCTCAATCTGGTCGAGCCAAACTACGAGAGAGAATCACTGTTGAACATAGCCTTGCTCACATTGGTCAATGGCAGGGTACTCGCGCTCGTTATTTAGGAATTCGTAAGAACCTTTTTGATTTACGACGTATGGCTGTTGTCCATAATCTTCATCTTTTAGCCAGAATGCCCACAACCACTCAACAGAAAACCGCCTAGATTTCGAGCCTGATTTTCACACCACTCACATTTTTGTATACTTGTCAACCACGTCTACTGGACCGACGCTCTAGTAGACTAAGCTAATAATTAGATTGACATCCTCACGGATTAAAACCCCGTGGACTCTGTGGTTATAACACCGCCAACCGGTTAAAACTACCTTGGCTTTCAGCCAATAAACATACTCCTAAATCCTTAAGCTATTATTAGCAACTGTGGATTTACTTAAATTTTAAAAATTTAAAATTTTTTAAACTCTGCTGACCCTCTACTTTCTGTCGTTAAAAAATGGTCAAAATCGGTCAAGAAATGAAGAAGTTGATTTTCGGCACTTTTTATTAGTGACCAAGTTCAG
>NZ_JAAHHX010001057.1:0-1042 GCF_010672065.1 Moorena sp. SIO4A1
GGAGATGAAACCTTAGAATAAAGAAGCCTTTATAGGCGAAAGGCTATGGGTAAAAGGGATAAAACTCATGGAATAAGGCTTCTTTATTCTTACGGTAACTTCAAACCACTCTCTAAGGTTTCGTCTCTGGTTTCTTTTTCGATCCAACGAGCTACTTTTGGTCCTGTCCAAATTCCTCCGTCTGATGGTCTTGATTCTAATTCTTTTGCTAATTTTTTAAGTTGAGATTCTCTTAGTAGTGGTTTTTTGCCTCCCCTATGCTGTCTGTGCTTATTTTTTAAATTCTGGACTCCTTTTTCTCCAAAATTATTATATTTTTTAACTATCTCTTTGCCATAATCATAATTAATACCCACAGCGATGGCACTATTTTTAATAGTCCACCCTAAGGACACTTTCCACAGTAGGTGCCATCTTCTTGATTCGTTCGCGTAGCGTGGCCAAAAGGCCACTAAATCTTTACTTTTGAGGTACTTTTGTTTCAGTTCGTCGGAACTACAATGATTGGCTAGAGTAACTTTTTTGGGCATCCATCTTGTCTCCATCAATTTTCTTATATTATAAGGGTGTTTGACAACCGGATTTGGTATGATTACTCAAACCCGTATCAACCAAGAGTTCTCGACAAGGGAGGATCTCGATTGGATTACAGCCTTAACTGCTCATCAAATCAAACTCTTGGCTGAGCAAGAAGTGATTCAACTGGGACTGTTTGATGAACAAAATTTAGTGGAAGTGGAATCAGTAGATTATCCGGGGGAAAGATTAATCGCTTGTCGCAATCCAATAACTGCTGATTCAAGGGCTCAAAAACGAGAAAAACTCTTACATAAAACAGAATAAGAATTAGAAAAAATTGTTCAAGCTACTCTCCGATAAAAAAGGGCTTTAAAGGGTGCTGACCAAATTGGCCTCCGAGTCGGAAAGGTGATTAACAAGTATCGAGTGGGGAAGTTCTTTGAACTGGAAATCACGAACAACAGCTTTTCCTACACCCGCAAGCCCCAAGGCTTAAAAGCCGCCGCTGCCTTGGATGGATTAT
>NZ_JAAHHX010001058.1:0-1042 GCF_010672065.1 Moorena sp. SIO4A1
TGAAAGCATTAGCCGCACTTTGTAGCAATTGCCAGATAGCTGGTAATCATAAAGTTTGATCATAATTGTATTCTCCTGATTTGTGCCTAATTTTTCCCGGATTTTTGGAAGTATAGCACTACCCATTAAGGTGTTTGACATTGATACAAGCAGCAAACGCTGTTTTATTGAACTGTTGCCTTTTGCCTTTTGCCTCTTGCCCTTGCACGTAGCGCTATAATTGTTTCCGACTCATTAGCCTGCTGATTAGCCTGCGTAACTAGGCTTTGCTGGTCTAGCCAAACCCTTGAGGGTTTGGGGATAGTTTTTTCCCAACGAGATGCTCCCCTTATGCACGGCATTTAAAGCCTTAACTCCTTCTTCTTGAGCAACCACACAACTAATTTTAGTTTCTGAAGTTGTAATCATCTGAATATTTATTTGCTGTTGTGCTAATGCCTCAAAAAACTGAGCCACAACATCTGGTTGTCCCACCATACCACCCCCAACTAGACTAACTTTAGCGATTTCTGTATCCACTAAAATCTCCCCACAACCAATACTTAGTGCTAAAGCTTTTAAAGCCATAGATGCTGCTTCGGCATCAGCTTGAGCCACCGTAAACGCAATATCACAGGTGGGGATACCATTAAGCCTATAAAAGCGTTGAGACTGAATAATCATATCAACACTAATATTTTCCTGTGCCAGTCGTCCAAAGAGTTTTGCTGCCATTCCCGGTTGATCTCGGACATGGCGAATTGTGATACAAGCTTGGTTGAGATCAACGACAGCACCGGATACTGGGGATGGAGTTGAACCAGTAGCAAACTCCTGAATTGAATCAGGTCCGAGCACTACAGAACGATCAATCTCAAAAGCCTGGCACAGAGCAGCAACAGCGCGATCGCATGCCTCAGCATTAATCACACAAGTGATCTTCAACTCAGAGGTAGAAATCATCTCAATATTAACTCCTGCCTCTGCTAGAGTAGAAAACATTTTAGCTGCAACGCCAGGACGTCCAATCATACCAGTCCCAGTAATTGCCACTGTTGCCATG
>NZ_JAAHHX010001059.1:0-1041 GCF_010672065.1 Moorena sp. SIO4A1
TATCAGGTAGTTGTCGTGTGTATGATCCTGCTGAGAATTACAAGGTTGTGTTTACTGGAGCAACCTATGATGAAACCCAAACTTGGCTGTTGGAAGATGAATATGAGCCAATTGAAGGACGACTTTTAGGATCGGAGTTATGAACAAAACACCAGACTTTGATGATGAGATGCTGCCTGAGTATCAGTTTGACTATCGCAAAGCAAAGCCCAATCGTTTTGCTCAGCAGCAATCAATTAATGCGATCGCTTTTAGCGGCTCCTACGGAGCATCGCGAAGCGTGGCCTACGGCCAATCGCTTTTAGCGGCTCCTACGGAGCATCGCGAAGCGTGGCCTTTTGGCCAAGGTCAATCGCAACCAAGTTCCAAAGACAACTTAGTGCAATTCGCTCTCAACTTCAAAAATTAGGTTTATTGTAAGTGAGTTGTTAAACCCTACCATAATAACAAATTACTCCCTATCAATTGTAGAAAAATATGCTCCGATCTAAAGGAGTGTGAGAGAATTGAACAAGTTAAGTATTTCTATATTTCCTATGACAGTAGTAGAGTTATTTCCTACTCTGAGAGGTTTAAATCGTGCAGACAAACTAAAAGTTATCCAGTTCTTGGTAGCAGAGCTAGCTAGGGAAGAGGAACCTACCTTAGAACCAGGAGCTACCTATCCAGTTTGGTCGCCCCTTAACTCTCATCAAGCCGCTAATCAACTCGCTCAACTGTTGGAATCGGAGTAATGTTATGCGATTGGCCTCTGGCCACGCTTTGCGTTCGCGTAGCGTCGGCTTTGCCGAAACGCTTCCGGAGCGTAGCGTGACCTACGATAAATCGCAACCAAGTTCCAGCAGACTTCCTAGTGCAATAGTGGAGGCAGTGATGAAGCGAAATTTAGATTATTTCATTGGTGAGCGTGCTGAACATCTGGCGATAGTATACTTAACACGTAGCCAAGATCTAGTTGTGGAAAGGATGAAGGCCGATTATGGGCTAGATATGTTGGTAACAATACTACGGGATAAATTACCGACAGGAAGGGTTTTTGGT
>NZ_JAAHHX010000106.1:0-15901 GCF_010672065.1 Moorena sp. SIO4A1
CCGGTAAGGGGTCATCTATACTAAGCACCATAACTGCGTCACCCCGCACAATTTTACGACCCACCTGCATACTGGCAATATTGACATTAAAACTACCCAGTAGAGAGCCAATTTTACCAATAATTCCCGGCATATCCCGGTGTACGGTAAACAGCATATAGTGAGTGGGAGGAACATTAATCGGGAATTCGTCGATACTGGTAATGTGGATTTCCCCATCATTCAACAGAGCACCCGTTACAGAATGTTTCCCCATCGAACCGGTGGCTGATAGATGTATGGACCCAGAATAGTCTCGCATCGAAGCATCCCTGGTTTCAATTACCCGAATGCCCCGCTCTTTTGCCTCAATGGATGCATTGACATAGTTTACCCGCTCTCGCAGTGCCTGGGAAAGTAAGCCTTTGAGGGCAGCAACCACTAAGGGCTGGCTTTCATTGGTAGCTAACTCTCCCTGTAATCGGACATCAAGTAATTCAATGCGTCCCCCCGCCAGTTGAGCAACTAGGTTACCCAGAGTTTCTGCCAACTCCATGTATGGTCTGAGTTTTTCAATCACATTGGGTGACAATCCAGGAATATTAACTGCTGAACGGGCGGGTAAGCCTAAGAGGACATCCCGAATTTGTTCGGCTACATCAACAGCAACATTAACTTGGGCTTCTGTGGTAGATGCCCCTAGGTGGGGGGTCAGAACGATTTCTTTCCCCAATTCACGCAAGGGGGATTCTCCTAGTGGTTCTGATTCATAAACATCCAATGCTGCACCAGCAATCTTACCCTCTTTGAGTGCCTTAGCCAGGGCTTCTTCATCAATAATGCCTCCTCTGGCACAGTTGATAATTCGGGCAGTCGGCTTCATCTTAGCAATGGCTTCGTCATTAATCAGATGAGCGGTTTCTGGAGTTTTCGGGATATGGAGTGTGATGTAATCAGACTCGCGCAACAGCAAATCCATCTCGACTAAACGACAGCCTAGCTGTTCGGCCCGTTCTACCGAAATGAAGGGGTCATAGCCCAGCAACTTCATTCCCATTGCTCGGGCGACAGTTGCTACATGGGAGCCAATTTTACCCAAGCCAACTACACCAAGGGTTTTTTTGTAAACTTCTGTGCCAATAAAAAGCTTACGCTGCCACTTATTGCTTTTAACTGACTGATTGGCATCGGAGATATGGCGAGATAGGGCTAGCATCATTGCCAGGGCATGTTCGGCTGCGGCTATAGTATTCCCTTCCGGAGAGTTAACCACTACAATCCCATGACGAGTTGCTGCTGGGATATCGACATTATCAACCCCAACACCAGCACGACCGATGATCTTGAGTTGCTTGCCCGCCTCAATTACCTCTTGGGTAACGCGGGTGCCAGAGCGAATCATCAGAGCATCATAGTCTGGAATAATTGTCAATAGTTCTTCCGGTGATAGATTCGGATTGAAATCAACCTGAGCAACTTGGGAAAGGATATCAATACCAGCTTGATCAATTGAGTCAGAAACAAGAACCTTAGACATGACCAGGAGATAGGTTAATGGGCTATACACACGGTGCTGGAGCTATGCCATGAGAAACTCAGATCAACCCCAAGAGTACTAGAGATGAACCATCATCAAATAGCACTTAACTACAAGGAAATGTAGTTGAACAGGTCGATTTGTTCACATTCAGTAGCTCTGACCGCAGTATGCTATCTTAACGGCAAAGGTATCCCTGGATCGCTAGTGATCTAAAAGATTTTAAGTTTCCCCCATCTTTGATGGAAAATTTCTCAAAACTCTAACTGTTGAAAACCCCTGTGCTTGAGGCGGGGGATCAAAAGGAGCTCAAGCAAGAGTTCAAGTAAACTTTACATGTACATAATCAGCACAAGTGGCGATGAAATATGTGATTGCTGTATTCCCCAACCGCATTAAGGCAGAAGAAGCTTATACTGCTTTGGAAAAAGAAGAGTTACCTATGGATCGAGTAAGTATCTTGGGTAGAGGATATAAAAGTGCTGATGAGTTTGGATTCATTGACCCCAAACAACAGGGAATCAAGGGAGCCCGACAAATGGCATATTGGTTGATTCCCTTTGGCTTTGCGGCGGGTTATCTATTCAATGTGCTAACTGAAATAAAACTGTTTGGCTTCTCTAGTGAAATTGCTAACCATCTCCTGGGAGGGGTATTTGGTGCGATCGCAGCAGCAATGGGTAGCGTTTTCGTTGGAGGTGGGGTTGGTTTGAGTGTTGGTAGTGGTGATGCACTGCCTTATCGGAACCGTCTGAATCAGGGAAAATACTTAATTGTTGTTCAGGGATCCGAGAGTTTGACAGAGCTAGGTACTAAAATTATGCGTCAGTTTCAGCCGGAGACTATTCAAAGGTATGAGTTCCTCTAGACTATTTAAGGGTTGCGCAATTATTTTGGTGGTAAAAATCCCAAAGGGACAAAAAGTGGGAAGTAACTAAGCCTAAATGTCAATAAAAATTAATAAAAGTTAATAAAGATAAATTGTATAGTTAGTAATGGGAAATAGATGGTAAAAGAAACGAATTACCTATTGCTAAATCCTAATTACAATTTGAGGAAATAATTATTTAAAATCAAAAGTCTTTAACAAGCTATTAGGAATGCTACCTAGAGAAGAACTTTTAAAAAGTGTAGAGAATCGAGAAGATGTGGCTCGTGTGATTGATCAAGCTGATCAAGCAATTAAGACTTGGGAGGTCGTATTGACTGATTTTCTATCACCGCCAGTTTTGGTAGAGGTTGCTCAGCAGTTTGAACGGTTGACAGAGGTGCAATTGCTGGCTTGGGGAGGATATCCTCAGGCGGAACGGCAACGGTTAGGGATCGCCCGTGAGGAATTGCCTCTGGATCAATCTCAGGTAGAGGTGGTGGGTTTGGATATTGCTGGGAATTTTTTGTTTGATACGGCAACTCACCGGGATTTCTTGGGAGCAATTCTGGGCACTGGATTGGTGCGAGAGAAGATTGGGGACATTATTGTCTTGGGAGAGCGAGGTGCTCAGGTGATTGTCGTACCAGAGTTGGTAGAGTTTCTGGAGCTGAATTTAAATCAGGTGCGTTCGGTACCTGTCAAAACTCAAAGGATTGATTTGAGTGAACTCAAGGTTAAGGAGCCGAAAAAGAAACTCAGAACAACAACAGAAGCTTCCATGCGTCTAGATGCGATCGCATCGGCTGGGTTTGGTATGTCCCGCAGTAAGATGGTGGATTTCATTACCACTGGGGATGTGCGGGTTAACTGGAAAGAGGTCAAACAATCTAGCTATACAGTCAAATCTGGAGATTTGATTGCCATTCGCGGTAAAGGACGCTTGGAGGTTGGGGATGTCTCTATTACTAAAAAACAACGATATCGGGTTGAATTAACGCGATACATCTGAAACAGAGTGAGGCTTCACCATTCGCTGTGTTCAATCCCCTGTGTATAAGATAAATTGAGAAAGGTACACATAAAAGTCTATAGGTTGTCAGCACCCCATACCCTGACTGGGACTAAAGAGCCTGACTGGTTTTTCGTTCCCCGTCGCCCATAGCTGGGGTTTCTACAATACCTAGCATTTGTGATGAAAATTTATTAATGATTATTACGACTTCCGTGCTGCAAAGCTTACTGCAAGCTATACCTATACTGCGGTCACAGGTGTACTTTAAGTCTTCTTTGACCGCACTTTCCCATGCCATGGAAGATCAGGTATTAGCTGGCTCAGAGCAGCCGTTGGTCATTGCTAGCTTCCAGCGAGAGCGTTTCTACCGTCAGGAAGCTCATCGATATCGACGCATTGCTCAACAGACCCCCCAAGTCTATGTACTAGCAGCACCGGAAACAGAATTTAAGAGTAGTTCAGAGTATCACGAAACCGTGGCATTTGAACCCAACGATACCCTCTCTCAAGAATGGCATTTGGTAGTTATTGGGCAAAGCTACACAAACTGTTTGATTTGTCAAGAACGACCCTCACCAATACTAGAGGTTACCAATGGGGAAATGGACTCATCCCGACGTTTTGAAGGAATCTGGACATTTGACCGGACGGTGAGTAAAAAAGCAGCTGAGATATTACTCAATCGCATTCAAATTTACCGACCTGAACTAGCCGCTAAGATTGAACAGGCAAAATCTCAGTATTTAGACGATTCATTAGTAGTTAGTCCTCGATTAACCCAAAACTCCACCAGTAATCTATCCCTTCTCGACCAAGCTCAAAGTTCCGCCAATTCTGATCCTTTTGTCCAGCGTTTGGTGACTTACCTACAGGCAGGTCAGTATAAATTGCTCAAAGCCTATCGCTCCATTGCTGCTCAGGGCAAGAAAGAATCTCTGATCAATTCTATTTCCAACGCCATTAGGCGATCCCTTGACCCCAATGCCATTCTTGAAGTGGCTGTGCAAGAGTTGGGTAAAGCCCTTGAAGCATCACGGTGTCTAATTTATCGCTGTAAAGCAACAGATACCACTACTATCATCAATCATGAGTTCTTAAAGCCCTCTAGTCAGGGAGATGAACCATTAGTGCCCACACTAGGAAAAATATGGCCATTGCAAGACAATTGCCTATTCCAAGAGGTTGTCCAGAGTGGAGAACGGATTTATGTAGAAGACACCCAGACAGATCCTCGGATTAACGGTACTAATTCCAGAAATAAAACTGGTAATCGACGATCAAAAACCTTGCACAATCTAGTCCAAGAGCTTGCCATTCGCTCTTGGCTGAAAGTACCAGTGCTGTATCAGGGTCAGTTATTGGGCATGTTAGATATACATCATTGTGGTTCCCAACCTTATCAATGGGAAAAGGATGAGTTAGCCTTAGTGGATGCGATCGCAACTCAAGTCGGTGTAGCTTTGATTCAAGCCGAAGCCTACGCCAACCTAGAAGATTTGAATCAGCAGCTAGAAGCTCTTGACCGCACCCGTAGCAATTTAGTAGCGATTACAGGTCATGAACTGCGCACTCCTCTCTCCACAATTCAAGTATGTCTTGAGAGTCTAGCTAGTGAGCCAGATATGTCCCTAGAATTGCGTCAGGTGATGCTCAATACTGCCCTCGCTGACGCCGAACGAATGCGGAAACTGATTCAGGACTTCCTTACTCTTTCTCGCTTAGAAAGTGGTCGTGTGGAATGGCACCCAGAATCCCTCTCCCTAAGAGAGTGCATTGACCTTTCCCTGAGTAATGTTTGCGCTCGCCGTTCTGAAGATGAACGACCTAGTTTATCGGTTCAAGTTCCAGAGAACCTTCCATTAGTCAAAGCCGACGGGGAGTGGCTAGTTGAAACTCTAGCTAGACTTCTCGATAATGCCTGCAAATTTACCAGCCCACAAGGAGAAGTAACTATAAGTATCCAAACACTGGACAATTCCATGATAGTAGTTATTATCGAAGATTCTGGACGTGGTATTGAACCCAATCGGCTGGAAGCTGTTTTTGACCGCTTCTATCAAGAAGAAGGTGCTCTGCGGCGAACTACTGGGGGAACAGGGCTAGGTTTAGCAATTTGTCGCCAAATTGTCAAAGGCTGGGGCGGTAAAATTTGGGCAAATTCAGCTGGCAAAGACCAAGGTTCTCAGTTTTACTTTACTGTTCCCATTATCCAAACTCCAAAATCAAAGCACTCAAAAGCTCGGCGTAAACGTTAGGGGATTCGAGATAATGAAAGTTTGGGATGGTACAAAAGTAGTGATTTTAGCTCCTGTTACCTTGACCAGACCCTAGCCGAATCACTAGATCTTTAGCACTACCAACGCAGGTTCCGTACACAGAACCCAAACCACTCGCGCTTTGCATCAAGACAATGAAGACCAGCTCACTAAGGGGACAATCGTTTAATCACCCAATCCCCATCCTCACCACCATTGTACAGCAACCGATCGTGGAGCCGACTGGGACGTCCCTGCCAAAACTCAATTTCTGATGGAATTACCCGGAACCCTCCCCAGTGCGGTGGACGAGATACCTCTTTATTTTCATAGTCTTGGTTCAGTTGCTGTAGCCGTTGCTCCAACACCTCACGACTAGGAATAACTTGACTTTGATCTGACACCCAAGCCCCCAACTGAGAACCCTTGGGACGGCTGTTAAAATAAGCATCAGACTCAGCGGCTGTTAGCTTCTCGACTCGCCCCTCAATCCGTACCTGTCGTTCTAACTCAGCCCACCAAAACGTGATGGCAGCCCAAGGATTCTCGATTAACTGCTGCCCCTTATTACTGTCATAATTAGTGTAAAAGACAAACCCCCGCTGATCGTAGCCTTTCAGCAGTACCATCCGGGCGGAAGGTTTGCCATCGGGTGTTGCTGTCGCTATAGTCATGGCATTCGGTTCTGGCAATTGGGCAGCCACTGCCTGGTCAAACCAAATTTTGAATTGCTCGAAAGGATTTGGGTGGACATCGGTTTCACTCAAACCCTTCAATGTGTAATCCTTACGTAAATCAGCTACTCTAGTATTCATGTTTCTTGCCTTACAATTGACCAGTTTTGGTGGCATCTCCTACACCTCCCATGCAAGCAGGTTTAGGCTTGAAGCGAACTCCAACTGCTGCTATACTGCACAAAGTCATAACTTGAGCTAATGGAAGATCCCCCCAGCCCCCAAAACAGCGGGGGGAGAACAGATAAAAAGTTCAGTTGATCACCGTGCCAAGTAGATGTCCTTGACCTGTGGGCGTTGGGACACCTGTGCACGTTCCAGTAATCGGCAAGTTAAAAAAGCCGATTTTTCGTGTTATCTGTTGTAGAAGTAGGAAGCAACTGCAACGGTTTTGGATTAAGCTGATGCGACAGATTAATTTTTTGCTGATTTTCGCTCTATGTCTGGCACTAGTCTTATTTGGCTTGGAAAATACCCAATCTGTTTCCATTAGGATTATTGATGGTATCCAGGTTAAGGCTCCCTTGGCGATTGCACTGATTATAGCCATGTGGCTTGGAGCAGTAATAGCCTGGTTATTCAACTTGTGGACGCGATTTATCAATTTTATAGGAACTCGTAAGATGGTTGGGCAGATACGCTCGAAGGATGAACAGATTAGACAATTAGAAGACGACATTCAACAATACAAAATTGAGATTGAACAGAAACAGTTGCTTTTATCGGCATCTGACCCATTGTCAGATAATCCACTATTAGACTAATTTTGGGATTGCCATTGGGGATTGGGAAAATGTCAAGGAACTGAATCTCCCCTATAGGCTATAGGATTCAATGCCTAAGCAATATAAGTCTAACAACAATGTTGTTTACTCTTGTAATTACCATGTTTTATGGTGCCCTAAGTACAACATACGAAAAGTTCTTACAGGCAACCTTGAGACCAGGCTCAAAGAGTTAATTAGAGAAGCTTGCAGGAACATGGACCTTGAAATTATAGAGATGGAAGTAATGGCCGACCATGTACATCTGGCTATGGAAGTTAACCCTGAGTTTGGAGTTTATAAAGCAGTCAAACATTAAAGGGATGTCTTCTATATATCTCAGAAAATAATTCCCCCAACTTCGCTCTAGACTGCCTACGCTTTGGAATAAAAGCTATGAGCGTTTGTCCCGTTTCGGTGGGTCTATCGAAGTTATTAAGAAGTACATACAAGACCAACAGCGCCAGTAAGTTGCTCTATTTGATCAGTAAACTTTACTGCCCATAGACGAATATAACTGCTACCATTTAATAATGCCGAAAAATAGCCAATTTATGGTGTCTGTTCAGATAAATCCTGTTTGTTTCAGAGGTTGTATTCAAGGTCTCTACAACAGTGAAAATTCAAGAGGTAAAATTTACGCTTCCTGATTTTCGTTCTCCTATTTGTCCTCCCTCCAAATCATAACAATATCGATGCTACCGGACTTGATGTCACCCCTTACAGGACTTCCGGAATAACTTTACTTGTAGAGTCACCCTACTACTTATAGCTTATAGCGTTTGGTGCCCAGTTTTGTGTAAGTCCTGCTGTCAGTTAATTGACCAACAGTATCAAACAAGACATGGCTATATATCTTTAGTCTATTGACTTGATCCTATAGATGACTACAACACCTGCTACCGAAGCGATCGCTATTCTCATTGATGTGGCACAGCGGGGAGAAATTGACCCATGGGATGTTCAGGTAATTGATGTCATTGACCGCTATCTAAGTACACTGGCATTAGACAGTGATCCAGAACTTGGATACCGTGACACGGACTTGTCTCAGTCTGGGCAAGCGTTTCTATGGGCATCCATGCTAGTTCTACTGAAAGCCGATACCTTGGAACGTTTAGAAGAACCGGAGGAGTTAGAGGAATCCGAAGAACTCGATGAGTCCGAGGAAATTGGTGGCAGGGGAGATAGAGGTTTGCCTCGCAATCTAGAACGTCATCTACGCCGTCGCTCTGCTGCCCGACCCCCTAAAAGACGCCCAGTAACCCTGCCAGAGCTAATTCAACAGTTGCAGGAGATGGCAGCCCAACTGGGTGAAAACCCCTTACCTTCCCCTAAAAAAGGGACTCGCTCTAGTGCCCGTAGTCAGGCAGCTCGTATTGCCCATCTAGCTCACGATGAAAACCTGACCGAGATTGCCACACGGCTGGAGGAATTTCTATGCCGCTACTGGTATGAGCTAGCGGCAGACAAAGATTGGCTGAATTTAAATCAGTTGTTAGAGTGGTGGACGTTATCCCCATCATCTGTTGCATCAACTTCCGTTGGTTCTTCTTACCAGGAGGATAAACTCGGAACAGCCAAGATGTCGGGAAAAGCTGACACAGAAACAGCAATCACTCCTATTGAATCACCAATAGGGGACAGAGTTAGTGTTTTCTGGGGACTGCTATTGTTATCTGCTCAGTCTAAGGTTGAGTTATGCCAAGAGGAATTCTACCAAGATCTAAAAATCCGTAAATTGGAGTCATGAACCCCACGCTTAAAAGCGGGGGGTTGTAAAATCAACTAGCCTTGTCAGGAAACCAGGAATTCTCAGCTGGGGTCACTTAAAGCATCACTCAAAGCATAGGTTAAAGAAAATCGCAGCTTGCAAGTCCGCTGTGTAATAGCAGCAATGATGAAAACAAGTTAGGGACTTTAGTGCCTTGTGCTAATAGTGGGTGAGAGTTCAAGGACTAGTTAGAATCGTACTCAATTGCCCACATCAACCTCTATGGATTTAGTTTAAGGAGAAAAGATACATGAAAGCCATGATTCTGGCAGCTGGCAAGGGAACTCGCGTTCGCCCTATCACTTACACTATTCCCAAGCCATTGATTCCCATCCTGCAAAAACCAGTAATGGAGTTTTTACTAGAACTATTACGACAACATGGCTTCAACCAAATTGTGGTCAACGTCTCTCACTTGGCTAACGAAATTGAAAGCTATTTCCGAGATGGGCAACGCTTTGGCGTTGAAATTTCTTATTCCTTTGAAGGTCGCATTGTCGATGGTCAACTGGTTGGGGAAGCCCTCGGCTCAGCTGGTGGCATGCGTAAGATCCAGGACTTTTATCCCTTCTTTGATGATACATTTGTGGTGCTCTGTGGTGATGCCCTGATTGACCTGGACTTGACCGAAGCACTTAAGTTCCATAAAGAAAAGGGAGCAATTGCTACCCTAGTGGCAAAACCTGTACCACGAGAACAGGTTTCTAGCTACGGTGTCGTAGTTACAGATGAAAGTGGTCGAATCAAAGCTTTCCAAGAAAAACCCTCAGTGGAGGAAGCCCTCAGTACCAATATCAACACAGGAATTTACATTTTTGAGCCAGAAATCTTTAAATATATCCCCTCTGGTCAGGAATATGACATTGGCGGCGAACTATTTCCCAAACTTGTGGAAACGGGGGCTCCTTTCTATGCGGTGCCAATGGATTTCCAGTGGGTTGATATTGGTAAAGTGCCAGATTACTGGCGAGCTGTTCGAGGTGTACTGCTTGGAGAAATCAACAATGTACCGATTCCCGGCAAAGAAGTCGCTCCCGGAATCTATACTGGCTTAAATGTGGCGGTGAATTGGGACAAAGTAGATATCAAAGGTCCGGTTTACATTGGTGCTATGACCCACATCGAAGATGGGGCAAAGATTATCGGACCAACTATGATTGGTCCCAATTGCTGGATCTGTAGCGGAGCAACCGTTGAGAATAGCGTAATTTTTGAATATTCTCGCCTTGGAGCCGGAGTACGTCTAGTGGATAAGCTAGTGTTTGGACGCTATTGTGTTGATAAGACTGGTGCGGCTATTGATGTTCAGGCGGCAGCCCTAGATTGGCTGATTACTGATACCCGCCAGAGTTTGCCTGTCACTGAACCAGCAGAACGACAAGCGATCGAAGAAATCCTAAGCAGCAAGAGTTAAGAGGTTCACGTAAACCCCCGTCCTGATACAAGGCGGGGATTTACCCAGCTAAACAGTGTTAAAGAAATTTTGCAATTGGGTATCACACAAGAGGATCATGTGTATTTGGTAGTTGCTACTTTGAAATATTGACTATAATAGAGAAAACAGATAACTGCAAGGGGCCTTAATGGTTTCGACGTGTTGGTGAAAGCTGACCCGTGATTCAGGTCGAGAGTGAGTCTTCTCTCGCAAATACCGGACTCAAAAAAATTGTAACTGCGAACAACATCGTTCCTTTTGCTCGTAAGGCTGCACCTGCTGTTGCCTAAACACCTATAAACAGGTTCGAGCGTCTGTAGTTTGACTCCGTTAAGGACTACGGACTTAACCCCAACGGATGCTCTAGTAAGCTGTCTTTGGTCGGTTTGCTAGCTAAGACTTCACCAAAGCATCCTGTCATCCGGGATAAGGGATGATCCCCGCTCCGAGGGTTAAAGGGGCTATGCCTGTGAATGAGCGATAAGTAAATAACCAGGGCGGACACGGGTTCAATTCCCGTAGGCTCCATTAAAAAATAAATATGACCTATTAAGATTGATTTCCTGGATTTATCCCGGTACATCAACGTTAATTTTTATTCTCCTAGGGAGCATGAAAGTGATTATTCCTCAACTTGTCTCACCATTCAATACTTCCACTGTATTTATTGGTCTGTTTATAGCAGTTATCAACATGGTTCGGTAAATCTTGGCAAAATAGGATTAATTTGACTGCTAAAAATAGCAGTGGTTATCCTGTGATTAATTAATTAATATGTTAAGGATACGTATTTATTGGCTTAAGCTAACCCCACCTCAATCAAACATTCTCAATCAAACATTGTAGATTGGGTTAGCTTAAGCATTCTGTTCAACCCCGATTTAATACTCCAGATTTAGTAGTATTAGGTTAACAGCTTATAAACTGAGCTTAATAAGCACCATGCCTATTCAAGATTACCATCATAGTTTTCAGAATCAGCTTCAGGTCGTAGCCGATAGACCACTTATGTTGGTAATCCAAGTCCATAAGAACCACATCTTCAAAGTCAGTCACCTTTGAACGACCATTGACTTGCCATTCACCGGTGATTCCAGGTTTAACTCTTAAACGCTTGTAGTGATGGCGGTTGTAGCCCATGACTTCATCAAAGGTAGGAGGACGAGTTCCGACTAGGCTCATCTCTCCGATCAAGACGTTCCAGAATTGGGGAAATTCATCAAGACTGGTGCGGCGTAGAAAGCCTCCGATCCGACTGATACGGGTATCATTTTCATTTTTGAATATATGACCTTTAGCTTGGTTTTCTACTAAGTGCTTGAGTTTGTCTGCACCCACAATCATTGAGCGGAATTTCCAGATTCGGAAGGGTTTCCCATTTAGACCACAACGGATCTGACTATAAAATAATGGGCCGGGATCGAATATCGAGATAGCGATCGCAATGGGAATTGCAATGCTCACGGTAATTAATAATCCAACCAAAGCTCCAATAATATCAATTAATCGTTTGATATTACTGTTGGCAGACTGATGAACCTCTTGCTTAAATAAACAACTTGGGATTCTCTTATCCCAAATTTGTGAATCAACCGAGGTATAAGCAGAAGACTTGGAGATAATCACGGGTTTATATTAGTTATCTAAAGTTGATTAAACGACGGAATAATTGCTTGAAATCCCCAGGCTGATAGAACAGTTATGCTCAAGTAAGCTAACTTGCTTAGGTAGTTTTTGCCCAAACTTTACGGAAGAGTCTCCTGCCATTTTTTAAAATATTTGGTAGGCACCCACTAACCCTAAAGTCTTTGTTGTAAACTAAATAGTCTATTAACCAGACCGCTGAAAACTTTAAAAGTTCCCGCTAATGTCGATATTTTTTCAAAAAAAGTAAATTATATATAGGTAGATGACCTTGTCATTTTTATTGACCGCCTTATTAATAATTTTTAATCGAAGCCTCTGATTATAGTATTTTGGTTTGTCAAAAAAGGAGTAGTATATTTTGTATCATTTCATTGAAATTTAACATTTTAGGGACGAATTCGTGAAGGAATTGTGAATTGGGGTTGAATTAATTGACTTCCTGTCTGAATTTTGGTAATAATAGTTCACTATTATGAATCAAGCAATGAATGGAAATGATTAGAGGTAAAGATAATCCAATTGATGTTAAGTTGCTAGGTAGACATCCGTCAAGACTACCTCTGAGACCAAATCCAGGTTAAAAACCTCCTTTATAATCAAGTCACGGGGCGAAGCCTTAGGTGAAAGGCAGGTAAACCCAAACTTATCTAGCCGCAACTTCCCTCTTGACTGGGCTAAAAGGGGGCTATAAAAGCGGATTTCAGATCACAGATAAGTAAACACGGCTATAGCTTAGCCATGTTGCCAGCTTGGCAGTAATTTTCAAGAATTTACCGAAAACAGAACAGACGCGCTTCATCCGAGTCTATTAACAGCGTCCCACGGATTGCTAAGGGCTGACGCCCCGCTGCGCGAACAAGGAAATACGCGCCCCTCGTGGTAGCCCCGTCTTTTTAAAGCGGGTTAGAAGTTTCCGCAAGAATAGTGCAGCCTTTATAGTTGGTAGGCTATGCATTAAAGGTGACAGGTTTTGTTGTAAGGCTGCACTATTCTAAGGTTTCGTCTCCGGGAGGAAACGCGACACGGCAGTGCGAGCAATCCCTCGCACTGCCGTCAAAAAAAATGTATAATAATGATGATGTGAGTAAAGGCAGACGCCTACGTGATGAAGCGACTCTAGTACCGGAAAGATACCGACCCTGGCCAAAAGGCCACGCTACGCGAACAACGATTACATTGCGCTAATCCTCTTGTGAACGGGTAAATAATTGCAGATCGCAGAGCGTACCGAACTGGCAAGCGTGGTAGTACCTCGAAAGCATAATTTTTGCAAGAAAAGTAGCGGGAACTGTTGGGATTGAAGTGACTGACAGAACTCAGTAGGGGCGCTTTGACTACGCCTGTAAGATTCGTTTATGGATTCTTAACTAATCCCCGCGTCTAATGACCGGGGAGTGTCAACCATCTGTTCACACAAATCTGTCAACGCATTAATAGTAGCAATGGCTTCTGAATGGTCAAGGGAGTCATTGGTTCGAGATGTCTTCTGGGACTCTGGGGTACCATCGGCTAAGTGCGATTGGCCGTAGGCCACGCTACGCGATGCTCGGTACGAGCCGCTACGCGAACGCAATGGTGTATTTTCTTCAGACAATCCTATACCCCACGATTGAGGCAACTCTCCTGTTAACCAATCCATTGGTGGTTCCTGATTCAAATCTGATTGGCCTTTGGCCACGCTACGCGAACGGTCAGACACCACCTCAGTCATAGTCAGAGAGTTTTTGGACAATAAGGTTTCCGGATGTAATTGAAAGCTATCTTTATCCTCAACTTGAACCTGTACATCCGGTGGTTGTTGTGAGGAAGACCATACGCTTGAAGCTTCTCGTCCTAACTGCTGAGCTAGACGATTCACAAAGGCAGCAAACAACATTTCTCCCTGCATGCCTAAGCTGTGCATTTTTTCAAGTTCCTCAGATAAAGACTCCTGGTAACCTTGAAGATCTCTGTGTAGGGTCTCAAAAATCAACCGCTGGTTAACATCTATATTCTGTATGAGTTGATCAGATTGTTTTTGAAGCTGCTGTAGTTGCTCAATGACCTTTTGTCTTTGGGCTACAGCAACAATCTCGTCCTGATTTGAAGGCAATCGGTTGATTGAGTCATCACTAGTGGGATTCTGTTTTAAGTGAGCTTCCCAATTCGCTAAAATTTGAGATAGCTTTTGGGTCAAGCTTTCGACAAGGCGGTTGATTAGCCCTTGTGATAAGTAGTCTGAAGCAAACTGCACATTTGCAGTTTGTTGTTTGGTATAGTAATCCAGCTGCTGCTTGGTACTCTCCAAATGCTGAATTTCTCGTACCAGAGACTCCCGCTGTTGCTGTAGAGCCTCCAACTCTACCTGCAATGGTTTCGTGAAATCGGTACGTAGAAGGTTCATTTCTTGAGTAACCGCTTGCAGGATTTGCTGCACTCCCTCCTGAACAGATGTGGGTACTCCCGTCTGAGATGGGGTTACTGTAGTAGTTGTATTGTCCGATTCCACCCCTAGCTTTTGCTGTTGGGAAACTAGGTAGCTACGAACTTTCCGCAAAACCTGGTGTGCAGCCGCTAGGTCACCAGACTTGAACCATGGTAGAGGAAAGTCAGGCTTATGGAGGATGTGGTCAATATCAGCAATCAGAGATTGAATGTCGGTTTGAGCAGTCACTTTGAAACCCTTGACGAGAACAAATTGAGTCATACAGGAGTGAGAGTCAGCCCCCTGTGTCTAATGTTAAATTGCCAGAGTCACCAAACTATTACAAATTGTTCATCATGGAGCATAATAACTGTACTTACCCGATGTGATTATTGCCAAGCCCTCTACCAGAATTAGCCTACCTCAGCTCACTGCAAGTAGTTTAGCTCCAGTAGAATCTTTGTTTGTCAAGGCAATTTCACTCACATCAGTCATTTTCGTTGGTCTACCAAAGGTGGTGAGGTTAAGCAGATCTGCTTCATTGGCTTCTTTTAGTTGACACAGGCAAACTCCCTGACTCACTTGATTTGACAGCGGATCATTTATCTATTCAAGGTGTTTACGAAGCGCTCATGATCCCATGGAAGACCGATACAATTCATCTGAAGTTAACTCTAATGTTCATGATTCGATGGCTAGCACTCCTTTTTTTGCTGGCTTACCAGATTCTAGTGTCAAAAAAGCCATTATTAATATGGTTACCCGTAGCCATCCTGCAAATCGAGTGATTTTACTTGAGAATGACTGGGGGGGGTCTGTCTATTTCATCTTAGATGGTTGGGCAAAGATTCGCACCTATAACATGGATGGGAAGGAAGTGACCCTCAATATTCTTGGGAAAGGAGAAATCTTTGGTGAAATGGCAGCGTTAGAAGAAGTACCTCGTTCAACAGATGTGATTACCTTAACCCCTACAACCATTGGTAGTATACCCGCTCAGGATTTTACCCAGTTAATTCATACGGAACCTTTGGCTGGTGTCCACTTAGCTCAGTTGATGGCAAAGCGTCTGCGTCAGGTTAACCGACGCCTACGCTTGCGGGAGTCAGATAGTACCTCACGAGTGGCAGACACCTTGTTGTTTCTAGCTGAAGGACAAGGCAAATTGAAACAAAGAGGAACTGAGATTCCTAACTTACCTCATCGAGAGATAAGTAGCCTTAGTGGATTGGCGCGGGAGACGGTCACACGAGTCCTGACAAAGCTGGAGAAGAAAGGCTTGATCATGCGGGATCAGGATACCCTTTTTATCTGTGATCTGCCTGCTCTAGAAAAGATGATTATCTAGTCTTGAGATATAAGGCTGACTGCCTGACACATCTTGGAAAATGGCAGTCATCAAGGGGTGCAGTGCTTCGAGCGAATACGAGTAAACCAGATTCGGTCGTAGTAATGCTGCTCAGCCTTCAAAGAAGCAAAGCTTGGTTGC
>NZ_JAAHHX010001060.1:0-1038 GCF_010672065.1 Moorena sp. SIO4A1
GGTTCCGTTGCCAATCTTACTCATCAACTGTTCACGACGTTCTTTATATTCGGTTTGTGGAATCATCCTTAGTTATTGGTTAGTTGTTAGCTATATTTCTTTTTAGCCCAACCCCACCTAGATAGAACTGGTTAATGGCAATTTTACCGTATAGGTTGTACCAACTCCGACTTGACTAGTTAAGGTAATTTGACCACGATGCAAATCCACAAACTTGCGGATCATGCCTAACCCCATTCCTGAAGAAGACATAGAACCAATATTACTAGCTCGGAATAACGCTTCAAATAATTGTCCCTGACTTTCGGGCACAATCCCACTGCCTTGGTCTTTTACCTGGAACACAATTTGGTTATCTTCACAAAACATTTCCAAAGCAATCATACTACCCTTCAAGGAGTAATGAGTTGCTAAGGTCAGCAAATTGCTCAAAATTTGCCGTAGGATTTGTTCATCCAGCTCAACTAGGCCAGGGGAATCCTGAGGAATCAAACCGATAGTATAGCGCTTTCCCACCATGATTTGGTACTCTTCCACTAAACTGCGGCAGAATTCAACCACATCTACGGGCACACAGTTGAGCTGGAGTTCACCGGATTCAGCCTTGCTTAAGGTCAGAACATCTTCCATAATTCGAGTCATTCGCATCACTGATGATTGAATCCGATACAAGTTTCTTTCTTGTTTGTGCGGTGACAACTTGGACCCGTATTTTTGCAGCAGTTCAGCAGCAGTTAAAATAATCGATAGGGGAGTGCGAAACTCATGGGAAATCCTAGCGATTAGGTCAGATTTCAGTGCCCCTAGTTCTTGTACTGCAGACAATAGTTGACCCGCTTGAGCTTCAGCTTGTATGCTAGCGCAAGCTTTGCCTGGCAATTTGACTCTTTCTACTGCCAATAATTCTGGTTTTTGCTGTTCCCTGATATTCCACAGCACAAGAACTACACCCTTGATGGTACCATCTTCTTCTGTAATCGGGGAAGCACTATTTCCCACGGAGATCTTGCTACCGTCTTTGGCAATCAAACCTATGCC
>NZ_JAAHHX010001061.1:0-1038 GCF_010672065.1 Moorena sp. SIO4A1
TCTGTCAAACTTTTGTTCAAAGTTATTAGGATCAGATTCCATAGAACCCCTACAGGTAAAGGGAAGGGCAGCTGGCACAGAGATCAGCGAGGCAGCAATTAAGTAATATGCTAGTATTCCCAGGTAGTATCCCCAGGTAGTATCCCCAGGGACATCCCAAGCTGCCATCACACTAGCAGCAATAGGGGCAAATCCACCGATGATCACAGCATCTTAGGTACCGGTGATCATCGGTGTAGATGATTAACGAAGCTTATTTAGCGGCACAAGGATTCTTTTTACTTGCACAAGGATTCTTTTTACTTGCACAAGGATTTTTTTTACCAGCACAAGGATTGCCTTCCTCTGTAGTACTCTCACCAGGAGCAGTATTGGTTGTGGGAGTTTCTCCGATTCACAACCATGGTACATGGGGAATAGTAGCGGTGATCAGTGGCCAGGAAAAAAACACCTTTTGGCGGCGTACTGATGACCCTGATTTTCGCGATCGCATCGAACAAGTAGGGGAAAAAATCCTATTTCCTGGAGATATTATTAGTTTTACCTCTGATGCAATCCATAGTGTGGAAGCAATGGGAGATGAACCAACAATTACCTTTAATATTTACGGAGAAACCAACTACGATAAGCGATTTGAGTTTGATCCACTAACCCATTCGGCAAAGACGTTTTGAAGTTAGAAGTTATCCCTTTATTATGGGAACTCCCACAAGCCAAAACCCCGTGTTTTAAAACTGGGTTATAATTTACCGCAAGGATAGTGGAGCCTTTATATTCGGCAGGTTATGAGTAAAAGTTTGAAGGTTTTTGTAATAATGCTCCACTATTAATCAGGTTTTGTCTCCGGGATGTAGGCTCGCTGCGACTTTAGTCGCCGTGAAAAATATAGAGAAAATACTTGCTAATTTGTGCTATCCTTGTTAGAATAATAGTCTAACAGAAGAGGTCGAGTTCTGATGATCATACTTGAGTTCAAGGTATACGGAAAAAAAGCGCAATATCAATCCATAGACGAAGCTATCCGGACTACTAAGTTTG
>NZ_JAAHHX010001062.1:0-1038 GCF_010672065.1 Moorena sp. SIO4A1
CGATGTAACTGTGTCTGCTCCCAATGAGATTTTGTGGGCCATAATTGGTTTGCTGCTGACCATCGGCGGCACGTTTCTAGAAGCCTTCTTTGTCTCCAATCCACCCTGGGATTGGTCAACTCAAGGCGTTCACACTATATCCCTAGGGGTTACCTATCAGATTGGAGCAGTCCTACTAGCTGCTTGTTTAGGAGGCAGAAATGCTGGTGCTCTTTCTCAAATTGCCTATGTTGTCATCGGGTTGAACCTCCCAGTCTTTACTCAAGGTGGAGGTATTGGCTATATCAAAGAACCCAGCTTTGGATACATACTAGGCTTTATTGCCGGAGCCTGGGTGTGTGGTTTTTTAGCCTTTCGCGTACAACCACGAGTCGAAACCTTGGCATTTAGCTGCCTATGTGGTTTACTAACCATCCATGCCTATGGTGTCGGCTATTTGATGATTTTCCACGGCATCAATTGGTCAGTGCTTGGGGCTGTGCCTCTCATGGAAGCGATCATGAAATATACCATTTCGCCTTTACCGAGTCAGCTAGTGGTAGTGTGTTCTGTGACCGTTGTGGCATTTGGTCTACGGCAGTTAATGTTTTATTGATAGTCATTGTAATGCCCAGCTCCGAAGTTCCCTATTGCCTAAAACGTTAATTTTTCTTTTCCCTGGGTAAGTCGTAGACTAATCACAAAGGACAAATCACAAATGACTATAGCTTTTACCATACTTATCAGGTAAAGTCAATTTTGTTACCCCTACTCCCTACTCCCTACTCCCTACTCCCTACTCCCTACTCCCGACTCCCGACTCCCTACTCCCTACTCCCTACTCCCTACTCCCTAAAACCCATCGCTGTAAGTACCTGACCCAATTAATAAATGCTATCATGACTAATGACTAATGAAAAAAAACCGCCTGTTTTGGTTTGCTGCTGCTATTGGTCTGATTCTGGATCAGCTGACTAAATATTGGGTGGTGCAGAATTTTGAATTGGATGAGACTCTACCCCTGTGGCAAGGAGTGTTTCACTTTACCTATGTGACTAA
>NZ_JAAHHX010001063.1:0-1036 GCF_010672065.1 Moorena sp. SIO4A1
GGGCCGTATGCGATGAAAATCGCACGTACGGTTGTTGAGGTGAGGTGCCCCGGATAATACAGGGCATCGACTCTAACATTGTCTCTCATCATCGGTGATATCTTTTACACAGAACGTACCCAGGCGATTTCCAATATCTGCTTCCTTTTGATAACGACATTCTACCGGGTTTAGTGCTTCCTCGCAGTCTTCCATCGCTCTTTCGTACTGCTTTCTCATTTCTTCAAGGACTTTTTTTCGTGTACACCAAACTTCTCTCCTCTCGGCTTTTCCTTGCTCATCTTTGTGCAACCAGTGATTACTCATCTCAATGAAAAGCTCTATGACATCCTCTAGGTGACCGATTACATTATCGAATGGGGCTATGCGATTCACCCAATTCATAAAGTTCGTCTCTTGTTTGGGGAGTAAATAGTAATTCTTTATCAACCCATCCGTTTTAGCTTTTATATCTGGGTCTAACACGTACACGAAGCCTCTCTTGTTTGCCGCCGCAAATAATTTGTGATAGTGCGCTCCATCTTCCCCACCAGCTTTTCTACTGCTATGTGCCACAAGCCCACCGTACGTCACATATACAGCTATCTCCTCTTCCTTCTTCGGACAGTTTATCCAGTTGTTATGAAACTCGCTCGGCAACTGGCAGATTTCATTCCTATCAATCTCTCCATACAGCGCATATCCATGGCAATTACCATATCCCAACTTTTCCTCTGCTGGGCAATCACCTACATATCTTTCCTCGCCACCCTCTTCTATGTGGTAGTATTTTCCTTCCTCTTTTTTATAGTTTTGCGGTAGGTTCATGTGGTCTATCTCCTCTTTTTGCTTCCATCGTATTGAATTCGGTGGCAATGCGCAACGCTTCGGTTTCTCGTTCCGCTTTCGTAAGGAGCACAAATCAACGATGGGTAAAGTCAAAGCCGATGGCGGATGAATCTCCTGAATGGGTTGCCCGTTGACGACTCTAAAAGTGGTTCGCAGAATTTCGTGACGGCGGATGAGTTCTGTCAAACTATTTGATAATGCCTGGACA
>NZ_JAAHHX010001064.1:0-1035 GCF_010672065.1 Moorena sp. SIO4A1
TTACGCCTAATGTGAAATAGACAAAAGGAAAAGGAAGCTCGAAGATGGAAATGTCACTAGCCATCATCGACTCCCTATGAATAGTATAGACATTCCCACCCTGTTCACTACCATTTTTGTGCTGGTGGATGACTGGTATCAACAAACCATAGAGCACAGTAAACCAATACTAGCGCTTAGCAAAACCTCTTTTTAGTGACTCAGAAATATTAACGTTGTTGTTAGTGATGGATTATCTACCCTTTCCTGGAGAAACCCAATTTCTCGGCTTCATACGAGCAAATTACTTAGAGTGGTTCCCTAAATTGTTAGACCAAAGTCAGTTCAATCGTCGGGTGCGACGACTAGAAGGAGTACTTGAACAACTGCGAAGGTTTTGGGTGACACAACTCGGAGTCCATGGGGAAGATTCTTTTGTGCTTGATACCAAGCCAATTCCGGTGCTCGGACTCAAGCGAGATAAGAGACACAGTAACTTTACTGGCAGCGCCACTGCGGGTTGGTGTGCAGCAAGGCAGATGAACTATTTTGGTGACAAGGAGCGTGTTGCTCGCCACTTGGCTCGGAGTACCCATTGCCTATGACAAAGTTCCAGCTCACACCGATGAACGTCAAGCGGCCGAAGGTGTTTTAGAGGCGGTGCGTGGATGTCATATCTATGGAGACAAAGGTTTCATTGGCACCGAGTGGCAACAACACATAGCACAGCGCACGGGCAACTGCATCTGGACACTCAAAAGAGTTAATCAACACCAACAACATACCCCACAGCTTAATCGTTTTATATCCCGCATTCGCCAGCGCATCGAAGGAGTGTTTCACGTTCTTCAGAACACTGGACTTCACCCGGAGCGTTTACTCAACAAAACCGTTGCTGGTTTGTGCGTCCACATTGCGGCACTTGATGGCTAGTCACACTCTGCGCCTTTTGCTTCGTCGTCACTACCACATCGAAGTTTTGACTTTTTCGGTGTGCTGAAAATTACTTCCTTTGTCCCATGTAAGCGATCGCCCAATTTAATTCACATTAGACGT
>NZ_JAAHHX010001065.1:0-1033 GCF_010672065.1 Moorena sp. SIO4A1
TCCATACATAGGCGTGATAGCATCAAGTTTGGCAATCAAAAACAATGAAAAAGCAGCTTGTTCAACAAGTTACTGATTGCCGCCGTAAATATTATCTCCTTCAGCATTAGTTAGATCACTGATAAAAACTAAGCGGTGTTGTCGAGGACAATAATAATAAATACCTGCTTCAACTCCAGTTAAACGCTCAGACTTTATCATCAGATAACTCTGAACTGGATAAAGATTCCCTGCTGAAGGATAAAGATATTTCGGCAGCGGTTTATCCGCTAAACTTAACTGACGCAAGCAGCTTAAAAACTGACTAAACTCTTTCAACTCCAATGGTTGCAGTTGAAACTGTCGATAACTTTGACGATGGAAGTAAGCTTGGGTCAGAGCTTCCTCATCAATATCCAAAGGCAAATCTATACCCTTATTCGTTGATTCCAGTTTCCTTAGACCATGTTGCTTGAGCTTAAACTCAATTCGTTCAACTGGGTCAAAGATTATCCCCTCTTTTTCACTAGGATGATAGGCTTCGGGCAACTTTGGTTGCATCTCTGAGGGCACAATATAAGCTACGATCTTTTTCCTATCTATTGAGTCTCCGATCGCATTCACCACAGCCTTCTTCACTAATGAATTACGCATTAGTGTTGCTTCAATTTCTCCTAACTCAATTCGATAACCATTAATTTTTACCTGAAAATCTTCCCTGCCAAGGAACTCAATATTTCCATCAGGTAAATAGCGTCCTAAATCTCCTGTTTTATATAATTGCTCCTGGGTCAGAGGATGACGAATAAAGTGCTTGGCTGTTTTTTCCTCATCTTTCCAGTAGCCTCGTGCCAATCCTAGTCCACCTATATAAATCTGGCCTGGAACCCACACCGGAGCAGGTTCCATCCATTGATTCAGGACATGCATCGTTTGATTGCCAAGGGGTTTCCCGTAAGGAATACTCCGCCAGTTAGAGTCAACTTCTCCTATCAGATAATAAATCGACCAAATTGAAGCTTCTGTTGCTCCACCTAGGCTAACTAATTCTATA
>NZ_JAAHHX010001066.1:0-1033 GCF_010672065.1 Moorena sp. SIO4A1
TGTTACCATCAAGGTTACCGCCACCAGTGTTAATGTTTATATTTGATTCCATGCTATTCATCCCTTATTTATACTTAAAATTTATTTATAGTTTTTTATTAGTTATTAATTGCATTATTTTTACCTCCAAGGATTGCTCCAATAATACTACCACCTTGTGTATTTATATTAATTGTTTGACTACTAATATTTTTTAGAGTTTGATCTAGATATTGCTTTAAATCTGGTTCTAGCATCTTATTTTTTTCGAGAACTTCTTGGATAGCAGAAATTATCAGTGGCATTATAGTTTTTAAATGCATAAAAGAATCATCTAAGTCAAAATCATTACTACTAAGATTTTTATGAAAATTTATTCTTAGTGCAGATAAAAAAGACTCTTTTTGAGATAATGCTCGAAAGAATTTAATCCAGAACAAAAGCAAGTATAATATTGCTAAAATGATTGATATTACAAAAATATTAAAAAGTGATGGTATTAATATAATTAATAATAAAATGATTAAGTTCAATATTAATTGAGTTTTATTTAGTCTTCCTAGAGCATAAGAATCAGCAGCAATGTATAAGTTATTCCCCTGAATCAAACATCTGCACAAGGTGGTAATTTTGGTATTTCTTATTGTATTAAGTAAAATTTCTATATAAAGCCTATCTCTATCTTTATTTTCATATTTCTTATCTATATAATTTACAATCCTAACCTTAAGTAACTTATTCAAATAAGTATCTTTAATTTTAGATTTTTTAAGTATTAAATATAATTCTTCATATAAATTTATTCTCACATTTTTAAGCTTGTCTTGATCTTCTAACTTAAAATTTTTATTAATGCCAATACTAAAATTTATTAACAAAATTCCTCTTGATTCTGCAGGATGCTCTCTATCAAAAAAACCTTTATTAACTAATTGATCAGTTGTTAATTCTTTTAAATTTATTTTTTTGTCTGTATTTGAAGGTTGTTCAATGGCTACTACTTGCAGATCGGAAGAGTGTCGTGTTGGGAATGAAGCTTAGCACGCAATGTTAT
>NZ_JAAHHX010001067.1:0-1031 GCF_010672065.1 Moorena sp. SIO4A1
ATGCTGCAACGTCTAGCTCCTTATGGACTAATGTCACGCAACCTGTAATTAAGCAAAACACTAAGAAGTTTCTCCAGGAAGCTACGGATGAGGAAATCTTGATTTTTGAATTAGTGGCGGGGGATGTACTTGATGCTCTCGGTTACGAACGGGTTGGGATTCTTCAAGGCAAAGAAATCAAATTCAGCAGCACTGCGATCGCTAAATTTAATGCGATTAACCAAAGCTTAAAAGCAGAGGTCCGCCAAACGATGGATCCTGAGGACTTAAAGCGACGGGATCGCCAAGCCACTTTGCTCAAAGAGATTAAAGCACGTCAGACCGTAGTGGCTTAAATAACTGACTATGTTAAAAAAACTGCATGTAAACTCGGAAAATTCCGAGTCGGTATCCCTTTGGTTTCTGTTCTGGAACTTTTTCAAGATCGGAAGTACAGCGTTTGGCGGTTTCATGGCTCTGATTTCCGTAGTGGAGAATCGGATGGTGCGGCGGCACAAACTCCTCACCCATGAAGATATGCTGGACGGCATTTCCTTAGCGACTGTTTTACCTGGTCCAGTTGCTGCTAATGTAGTAGCTTATGTGGGCTATCGCTTGGGGAGGACTAATGGGGCTGTAGTCAGTGCCATCGGTGTGTTGCTCCCTTCTTTTATCCTGGTAATTGGTCTAACCATTGCTTATCTCCAGGCCGGGGAAATTCCAGCACTTCAAAAAGCCTTTGCGGGATTTATTCCTGCAGTGGTGGCGATTATCTTGAGTGCCGCCAGGCGCATGAGCAAAAAAGCGATCAAAGGCTGGCGAGAAGTAGTGATTGCAATAATCGCGGCAGTCCTACTCAAGGTAGTAGGAGGATTCTACATTACTGTGCTAGTCGTGTTCGGTTCTGGATTGGTAGGATGGCTTTGGTTAGGTGACACTAAGCACTCGGGACAGGAGAATTCCCAAGCTCAACCGATTCAGGAGTCAATTCAGGGGATTTCCTGGCTGAAGCTGTCAGTCACCTTGCTCATCCTGCTGAGTTTTCCCTTGCA
>NZ_JAAHHX010001068.1:0-1030 GCF_010672065.1 Moorena sp. SIO4A1
TCCAGTGAAGAGGGGAGGCGTCAGCAGCAGTTAAAGGGTAACAAAAAACTCAGGCAGCAGATTAGCACTACTGTGCGTCAAGCCTTTGCTGCCGTGCAACGAGACCCGATCAGGGTTTGTACACCGATCAGACCAGAAGAAGAAACCGAATCTCTAGCCGCTAAACTGGCTCTGCAAGGAATCCGGGAATTACTCAAAAATCAGAACATAACATGGTATAACCTGGTCAGTATTGTCAAGCAAACCCTGATTAGAGCAACTCAGCTCAGAAAAAATCGCCAAAAAGAGCAGCCAAGAGACCCAATTTATGGTTGGAATGACTCTCGTTACCAGCTCTAACCTTGCGTTCGGGTTCACAGGTTGACAAGTTCAAGGTTGACAGGTTGACAGGTTGACAGGTTGACAAGTTGAAGGTTGACAGGGTATGGTCTCTAAACCAGCGTTTTAGATTTATTCATAACTTGGTGATTTACACCGTTTTTCATAGATATAAGGTACACAGGATTTTTTCTCTCTTACCTCTTAACTGCTCCCTGCTCCCTGCTCCCTGCTCCCTAAAACCCGCTGGCGTAAGTACCTAACCCAATTCAAAACTGCTGTAATGCTGCACTTTAACTATTCTACTGTGATCAATGCACCAGTTGACATAGTTTGGACCTTTCACGAGCGAGATGATATTCTCGATCTGCTCACTCCACCCTGGCAACCAATCCAGGTGATCCGTCGTGAAGGAGGTTTAGGGATTGGAGCTGTTTCGGAATTTCGGATTTTTCTTGGTCTAATTCCCTTACAATGGATTGCTGTTCATACCGAGTATGAGCAATACCGACTCTTCAGTGATCAACAAAAAGAAGGACCCTTTGACTATTGGCTTCATCGCCATCAATTTATTCCAGAAGACCAGAAAACTAGGCTAACTGATTCCATTGAATTTGCTTTACCAGGAGGAGCGTTAGTGGAAGAAATGTTTGGTTGGTTAGTAACGCTGCAATTAGAGCAAATGTTTCGCTATCGCCATGAAATAACCCAA
>NZ_JAAHHX010001069.1:0-1030 GCF_010672065.1 Moorena sp. SIO4A1
GTTATGGCTGCTCGACTTTTTAAAGAAAGAAGAGTAAATAGGTGGGCATAAATAAACCTTAAAACTCAGAATCCGAAAATGAAGCTGAAACCCTTTATTCAAGGGGTTTTCACCATTTTGAATCTCAATCGCTATTTTACGGATAATTAAACCCACCTACTTAATAGAGAATTTTATTCTAGTTGTCGAGCAACCAGTCGTGCAAACAACCCCTCTTCTTGACTGAGTTGTGTAAATGTTCCTCTCTGGACAATTCGTCCAGCTTCCATCACATAAATTCGGTCTGCATTACGAATTGTACTAAGACGGTGGGCAATAACAATACGTGTTGCATGGAGTTGCTCCAAGCTGTCAGTCACTATCTGTTGAGTGCGGTTATCAAGGGCACTGGTCGCTTCATCCATCAGAATTATTTTTGGTTTATTTACTAAAGCACGAGCGATTAATAAACGCTGTCTTTGTCCTCCCGATAAGTTACTTCCTCCTTCACTAATAACGGTGTGCATTCCCATTGGCATTTTCTCAATGTCTAGGGCTAATCCAGCCATTCGTGCTGCTTCCCAGGCTACATCATGGGATACTAAAGCACCACTAGTAATATTGTGAAAAATCGACCCTTGTTGAACATGACCATTTTGTAGAACAACACCTAATTGGCGACGCAAAGCAGTAACATCCAACCCCGCTAAGTCTTGACCATCATAATAAATCGTTCCTGTGATGGGACTAGCAAATCCTAATAACAAACGAAAAAGGGTTGATTTTCCACTTCCACTAGGGCCAACAAGTGCAATAAACTCACCGGGATTAGCATGAATACAAATATTATCGATAATTAAAGGACCATCTTCTCGATAGCGAAAGCTCAGATGATCTAAAACGATATGTCCACTTATACGACCCGGATCTTGCTGATTAATATCAGATTCTGGTTTTTCCTGTAAAATAGATTTCGCTCTTTCCCACATGGGTACAATTCCTAAAATATCTGTGAAAGTATTGCTCAAGCTTGTGACTCCCCCAATATAAG
>NZ_JAAHHX010000107.1:0-15831 GCF_010672065.1 Moorena sp. SIO4A1
TAGGGAGTAGGGAGTAGGGAGTAGGGAGTAGGGAGTAGGGAGTAGGTAATGGGCAAAAGGCAAATTACCGATTACCGATTACCGATTACCGATTACCCACTAGTAGCTGACCGATAGTATGGGAAAAAACTCCCAATCACTAATGACAAATTAGTCAGTTTATAGTTATTCCCACGAATCTAAATCTAGAGCTTTGGAACCACCTCGCTCTAACTGAATCAATACGTTACCGAGTTGTGACCAAACTAGCCCACTAATAAATAAGGTCATAGGTATGGAAATTGAGTAACACAACCAATAGGGCAAGGCAAAAATTCCTAACCCAGAGGCTAGAAACAGGCAAATCCCAACAGCAATTCCCATAAATGGGAGAAGTAACTGGATTCCTTTAATTTCAGCCAGGGTTTGACTGGATTTGGTCTTATACCATTCCTGTACTTTTTCTTTGAGTGTAGCTTCAAAAGCTAGCCCACAGGTAATCCCAGCAAACAAACCAAAAATTAACAAAAAATAGGGTGGATCTGGCCAAAAATTATACACAAATAACTCCTAATCTTCATGCTTTTAGTGCCTGTGAAGATTATTACAAAAAATGATAGCAAAGGGAATAGGGAATAGGGAATAGGGAATAGGGAACAGGGAATAGGGAATAGGGAATAGGGAGCAGGGAGCAGGGAGCAGGGAATATGGTATCAAAAATTATCACAATTCCGACACGGATTGCTAAAGCTGGGAATGCTATCCGGTAGTTGTGGAGATCATAAAATCTTATAGTTTCCTAAGGTGGGCGAGGCGGGGCAATGATTTTTATCCGCGCTGTAACCCACCAAATTCTATAGCAGTTGGCAACCGGCGCTAATTACAATAACAACAAGTAGTGAATACTTAGGAGTAAGTAGTCATGATCAGGAATATCGTTGTCAGCCAGTTGGTCTGACACACTATTTGGTAGTAACAGCAGGAGCTTTGGGTAAAATAGCCCCAATCCCATCACTGGAAATAGTACTTAGTGCATTCAAAGCTACATTGAATAAACGTTCTGGTGGTAAATCATCTTTGACTAAGTTCCACAGACTCTGAATTTCGGCTCCATGGAGTTGGTCATCTTCGGTTAACGCTAACAACAGTTCACGTCGCAAAAACTGACCTTCCTCAGACAAGAGATACTGCAAACCAAGTTGAGCGGTTGGTAGCAAATCAAAGTTCTGATCAGAGCGAGCGATCGCAATCATATTTTCCAGTCGTTCCCACTGGAATTTACCGTCTTTGAACAACACCTCAATCAAACGCCGCCGCATTTGTGGGGTTTCACCGGTAAGCAGACGCTGAGCTACATAGGGGTAGGAAACCTCGACAATTTTGAAATTCGGATCTAAGCTCAGTGCCAGTCCTTCCTGAGTCACCAGAGAACGGATAATTAAGGAAAACTTGGCTGGAACCCGGAAAGGATAGTCGTACATCAACTCTGAGAACTGATCTGTGATCGTCTTGAAGTTGAAATCTCCGACACTTTCACCAATTGCTTCTCCCAACACAGCTTCTAAGGCTGGGATAATCGGCTGAATATCTGTGTTGGGTGCTAAGAAACCTAATTTAACAAAAGCCTGGGCTAATGATTGATAATCTTGATTAATTAGATCAACGACACAGCTGACAATGGTTTCTTTGGTATCCTGATCTAACTGATCCATCATACCAAAGTCAATATAGCCCATGCGTCCATCCGGAAGGGCAAATAAGTTACCTGGATGAGGATCAGCATGGAAAAAGCCATGCTCTAACAACTGACGCAAACCAGAGGTGACACCGGTTTTAATCAAGCTTGCGGTGTCTAGTCCTAAGGCTTCAATACGTTCTGTATCGGTTAACTTGAAACCATCAATCCACTCTAGGGTGAGGACACGGATACTGCTGTAGCGCCAGTATATTGCTGGAACCTTCACAGTGGGGTCGTCTTGGAAGTTTAGAGCAAATCGTTCGGCATTGCGACCTTCATTGAGATAATTAATTTCCTCAAAGAGCTTAGTACCAAATTCATCTACAATCAAAGTTAGGTCATGACCGAGATTGAGTGGTAACCAGGGGGCAATCCAGCTAGCTGCCCACCGCATCAAATAAAGATCTAGGGTGAGGACAGGGCGTAAGTTAGGACGTTGTACCTTAACCGCCACCTCTTCACCGGTGTGAAGTTTAGCCCGATAGACTTGACCAAGACTAGCGGCTGCTACAGGTCTTGGGGAAATTTGGCTAAAGAGTTTTTGGATGGAGCGCCCTAACTCTTGCTCGATTATGGACAATGCGATCGCATTGTCAAAGGGAGGCAGCTGGTCTTGTAGTTTGATCAGTTCATCTAAAAAATCTTGCCGAATCAAGTCAGGGCGGGTGGAAAGAGCTTGTCCGACTTTAATAAAGGTTGGACCGAGGTTAGTCAGAAGTTCCCGCAGCTGTGTCGCTCGTTTTAACTTATTCTGCTCAGTCCGGTTGCGCCATTGGTCTAACTTAATACTAAAAACAAAGCTAGCGAAACCCCAGACAATCCTCAGGCAACGCCAAATCACTACCCAAGGTCTGGAACGATAGTAGCGGGCGATCGCTTGTGGATCATAGTACCTTTGGGGTTCATTAGACCGCTGTTCAGGAGATACAAGTTGATGCTGACTCACGCTGAGTATAGGCCTCTCTAAGAAATTTATAGTTTTTTATCTATCTTTTGCGTTTTATTAAATAAGTATACACTTGTACATATACTATAATTCGGTGTTTAAGTCCAATAGTTCATGTAGGGTGGGCAGTGCATCAGACAGATAATGAAGCTTGCAAACCACTTTGGTAGGCACTGCCCACCCTACGATTAATGACAATGGTGCAAGATCTCAGTTTAAGTCCAATCGAAGGTTTAGGGCAGGTTTTGCTACCAGGACAATTGAGAGTCCCATAGAAACCTACACCAGAAACTTGCCCATTTCCTGAACTTCCGATAGTCAATTATGGTCAATTGAGTAGATTACGCTCAAAATAACTGACCAGTCAAAATCACCCCCTCATCCCCTCATTCCCTGATCTGGTCATCTTCAGAGGAACTGGTCACAAATTTCTGCCAAGGTTTACTAGTCCTGTGTCATAGATTTTTTCTAGGTGCGCTTGACCCATTAAGAATTAAATTCCCCACGGGTCCCACCTCTTGATGCATATATCGGTAAAATTGTCAACTTCCATTATTACATTAACCGAGGCTCTAGCTTCGGATTTCAGCTCTGATTTGCGTGTTATCACCGACAGTCTTTAAATTAAAACTTCAGCAGAATCCTCCATGACGGGGCTAAATCAACAAAGCAACAATGGTGTCATATCGATTCCGCTGGTATCGTAGCGAAGCAGCATGGGCAATCTGTTGATTTATCGACGTTGATTTATCGACGTTGATTTATCTACACTATGCTGTTTCCGTGATTGCCCGAACCAAATCGGCACTAAGTACCTGGACAAAAATAAACCTCACTTCTTGATGCAAAGCGCGAGTGGGGGAAACCCCCTGTTCCGAAGCTGCATCGCTGTATTAACTTCTGTAAAGTTGCCAAAAGCCCCTCTGCTCCCAGCTCCGAACGCGCCCCGCGTGGCCCACGGCCTCAGTCCCTGCTCCCTATTTCAACAGTTAATTTTACTTTTGTCCGACTACTTATGTGTCATATGATCGTGCATGATTTGAGACATCCTTTGGCTAATATTATGATATATTTTGATATTTGGCAGCAAACTGAACTTCAAAAAAAACAGCAAAGAAAGACTGAACAAATCTTGAAATTAGCTCTCCAGCTGCGCTCAATGACGGATAACTTATTGATGATGGCGAAGTTACAATCGGGAAAACTTACGCTTAATCGAGACTTGGTGGATATCAATGCACTCGAACAAGAGGTAGTCTTAGATTTCCAAGCCATTGCTTACGAGAAAAACATTCAGCTAGTTAGCGATCTACCAGAATCCAGTAAGACTCTTTTAATTGATGCTAATTTAATCCGCCGTGTCTTAGATAACTTACTCTCAAATGCCATCAAATTTTCTCCTTCACAAAGTAAAGTTATACTGCAAGTATATTATCCAGTAGATCGGGAAACCAAAGCTATAATTCGCATTGCTGATTCTGGACCTGGGATTAATGAAGAATTGCGAAAACGTATTTTTGATAAGTACGATGTGGGAAATTTAATGACTGGAATTTATCAAACTGGTCTGGGATTAACATTCTGTAAAATGGCAGTTGAAGCCCATGGTGGTAGAATATTCGTAGAAAATAATCAACCATCGGGGTCAGTGTTCACTGTAGAAATTTAAGTATAAATTGTAAGCATTCAGCCGTCAGCCGTCAGCCGTCAGCCTTAGCCTTGGCCGTTGGCCACGCTACGCGAATGGCTGAGAGCTGAGAGCTGAGAGCTGAAAGCTGAGAGCTGAATGCTTACGAAATTTAATTAGAAGCTGTAAAAGAAAGACTTCATACTTAATTAGATTTGGCTTCCAGGTTTTCCAGGCGGCTTTTGAGTTCCTGATTATCTTTTTTGAGTTTGTCAAGTTCGTCCCGTAGCTGTTTAAGGGCTTTGTCAGAGCCAATGTTTTTCTGGACTTTCTGAATGGCTTCTTCTGCAATCCGACGAATTCGCCCATCAGGCGTATTCTCTAAAAGCGATCGCAAAATATCCATAGCTTTCGGGGTTTCCATTTTTCCTAGAGCCCCAACTATGGTGACTTGAGTCAAATAGAAGGTTTCACGGGACAGTTCTTCTAATTGCTCCAGGATCGACTCTATTTTATTGGGAGTCTGACCTTTAGAAATGTCTCCTAAAGCTCGAATCGCTGCTAGACGAAGGGGTTGAGGTATGCCAGGAGTGGTATATTCTAAAATTACGTCTAGGGCAATGGGTGAGGATTTAATTTGACTTAAGCCACCAATGGCACCGCTACGTACTACTTCATTCCAACCACTCCGTTCTTGGAGTACTTTTGTCAGCAATTGGATTACTTCATCTTCCCTATCCTTAAGGCTTGCCGAAACCATTCCCCCAAGTGACCTAGCTGCTGAGGCTTCTACGTAGTAGCTGGCATCCCCTTTTTCTAGTAATTGCTTGAGAGCATTGTAGCTTTCTGGAGTCTTCACTTCACCCAAGGCTTGCACAACGGCACGACGCACACGGAGATTTTGATCGGACAAGCCAGCAATTAAGGCGGCTTCGGCTTGATCTAGTTTTACCTTAGCTAATTGTTTGGCTACTTCTAAACGAACACCCCAGAATGATTCACTCTTTAGGGCATCAGACAATGCTTTTACTGCTTCTAATCCTCCCTTTTTCGCCAAGGCTTTCCCTGCATAGATACGGGAGATGGGGTCTGGGTCAAATTTCAGCTGGGCTTTGAGCTCGGCTATGGGGTATTCTAGGGAAACGGTTTTCAGGTAATTATTCCCGTGGTCGAAACTAATCAAGTTAGGTTTTTTCCCCAGTGGGAAATAGAAACTTTGTTCCCGTTCATGAACCCTGACCGTAAATGTCTGTAGGCACGTTTCATTAGACGTTTCCACAGGAGAATCGTCTTCGAGCTGGGTGTAACCAAAGGCAATCGGGATTTTGAGGTCAAATAGCTCACTATCGCTACCCGTGTTACTATCTTTTGCCTGAGTTTGGGTTACTGTAACTTTAGCCAACTGGCTATCCCCATCCCAGGAATAGGCAACTTTGTATTCAGGATGACCCCCCCGGAAGACGTACTGGTCAAATAGGAATAACAGATTACGACCGGTAGCTTTTTCAATCGCCCTTAGCAGGTCAATGGTTTCTACGGTTTTGTGAGCATTATCTTTAACAAAGGTTTGGATGGCTTTCCAGAACAAGTCTTCCCCTAACTCTGCCCGAATCATATGATAGACGCAAGCACCTTTTTCATAAAGGTGCCTATCGTAGAGTTCCATAGCTTCTCGATAGACATGGGTCACCATGGGGCGGCGGTAACGAGAACTATCTTCTGAGATATAGCTACGTGCTTCATTGAGTAGGTAGTAGGCAGCATCATCTTTACCATACTCATGTTCGGTCCAAAACACTTCTGTGTAGGATGCCATGCCTTCCTTAAGCCAGGCATGGGACCAGTGTTTAATCACCACTAAGTCCCCAAACCACTGATGAGCAAGTTCGTGAACCACAAGGCTTTCAGTCCGTTGGTTATCGATAGCTGCTCGTTCATCAAGCAAGCAACGGTCTGTTAACAGAGTGGTGGAGGTGTTTTCCATACCACCAAAGATGAAGTCTTCTACACAGACTTGGGCGTATTTCGGATAGGGGTAGGGATAGCCAAAGGTTTCACTCAAGAACTCTATCATTCCAGGGGTTTTGCCCATGCTGCGGCGAGCATCCTGCTCTCGCCCCTTCTCGACGTAGTAGTTGACTGGTTTGCCCTGCCATTCATCCCGAATTTCCGCAAAGTCTGCTACTGCTAGAGTCATCAGGTAAGTGGGATGAACTTCTTGCTGCCGCCAGTGGTATATGGTTTCATCCCCGTCTTCTTCTGTAGCAATTAGTTCCCCGTTGGAGATAGCAATCAGGGGTTTTGGCACTCTAACGCGGATTTCGGAGGTAGCAAGTTGACCAGGATAATCGAAACAAGGGAACCAGTAGCGAGAGTCTTCATCTTCTCCTTGGGTCCAAACTTGGGTGGGTTTGTTGGGGTAGTGTTGGTTTGGATGAATGAAGTAAATACCCCGCTGGGGGTTGTCTACACTGTATGCGATCGCAATCTTAATCGCTTTTCCAACAACAACCGGGTTAAGTAGCTGAATCTTTAGTTGTTCCCCGTCATACTCAAAGGGTTGGGGGATTTGGTCAACCTGCACTGAGGCGATAGTCAAGTTGACCGCATCAATTACTAGCTGTTTAATGCCGCGTATTGGGTTGAGGGTGATAGTGCAGGTACCGCTAACGCTTTGGAGGGGGATATCCAGAGTTAAATCCAGGAAAATATGCTCCACTTGTCCTGGGCGGTCAGGATTGTATTGGGGTTTAGCACCGGGTAATTCAAACGACTTGTGAGTTTTGCTTTCGGTATCAAAATACGACTGGGACATTAGTGAAGTTGTAGAACTGAACAGTGTGGACAATGGCGTTAAGTGGAGCTATGGGAAGTTTCCCAAAGGAAAAAGAGTCACCCTTCCTGTAGCGGTCGATTGATATATTTTAAGTTAACTCATCATCAAGCTATTTAGCTGATCACCGCACTACCCATCCCTTGGAACATCAACCATGATAAGAAAAAGTTGATAATAAAAATTGCTAGCAAAGCAGTAACCACAGCAGTGGTGGTAGATTGACCGACACCTTTAGCCCCTCCTGTCGTGGTTAACCCCCAGCTACAACCAATCACAGCAATCAACAGCCCAAACACTACAGATTTAATAGCAGCAGAGAACAAGTCCCAAATTCCTAAGAAGTTACGAGCCGAATCAAGAAACAAAGACTGGGGAATACCATAAAGATTTTGAGCCAGCACCAATCCTCCTACCATACCAGTCACAATGGCGAGAATGGTCAACACTGGCAGCATCAGACAACAAGCAATAACCCGAGGAATCACTAAGTAATCAATTGGGTCAGTCTTGAGCATATACAAAGCATCAATTTGCTCTGAAACGCGCATCGTACCAATTTCAGCAGCAAATGCCGAACCAACTCGTCCTGCTAAAACCACAGCAGTCAACACCGGAGCCAATTCCCTAGCCAAAGCTAGAGCCAAGACTCCCCCAATGGCATTGGTGGCACCAAAATTAATGAACTCTCGTGTTACCTGAATGGTAAACACCATACCGATTACAGTAGCAGTGAGCAGAGCAATTATCAGAGACTCTGGTCCAACAGTTACCATTTGCTCGATAGTATTGCGGCGGTGAATCTTCCCAGTCAGTAGATGAAGTATCACTTGCCCAGCTAAGAAAATCGCCGCCAGTAAACGCTGACTCCATAACCCGAGGCTGGAAGTTTTAGCCATTAATCAATCATTTCCCATCATTCGCTTCCACACGGAAACGCTCAACAAATGTCCGCAACTCTCCCGCCACACCGACCAGGTTTTGCAAAGCTCCAGAAACCCTTTGGGCTTCTTGGGAGGTTTCTTGAGCGGTTAACTCAACGGATTGCATCACTTGGGCAACAGCACGGGATGTTTCAGTTTGCTCGATAGTATCCGCAGTGATTGCACGTACTAAAGCATCGATCCGGTTTGCCACTTGCACAATATCTTCAAGCGATCGCTTGGCTTGTTCTGCTCGTTTAGTACCTTCAATCACCTGTTGGGTGCCTTCTTCCATAGCTGTCATCACTGAACCAGTTTCACTCTGGATTTGCAACACAATATGTTCAATATCCTTGAGTGCCTTGGCTGACTTATCAGCGAGCTGTCGTACCTCATCCGCAACAACAGCAAAGCCTCGACCAGCTTCTCCAGCTCTTGCCGCCTCAATACTAGCATTGAGTGCTAACAAATTTGTTCGGGAGGCAATGGTAGAAATCGATGTAACAATTTTCGAAATTTCCTGGGAAGATTCTGCCAAACGCTTGACTTTACGAGTCGTTTCTGCTACTGTCTCACGAATTTGCAAAATTCCTGCCACAGTGCGCTCCACAGCCTCACCACCTTTGAGAGCGGTAGCCGAGGCTGAGCGGGCAACTTCCTCAGCTTCTCGTGCACTCTCTGCCACCCGCTGAATAGCATCGGTCATCACCTGTACAGAGTTCAGGGTAACCGCCAGTTCCTCAGCTTGCCGTAAAGCATCAGAAGACAAGCTACGGGCAAAGGACTCACTATCGGTGGAACATTTGGTCACCTGACGGACTGCCTGCTTGACTTGTTGTACAATTTCCCGTAGGTTTTGAATCGTCAGGTTGAAGGAATCAGCAACTGCTCCCAAAACATCAGCAGTTACCTCTGCCTGTACCGTTAAATCCCCCCGTGCTGCCCCTTCCACATCATCAAGCAATCGAATTACCTGGCGTTGGAGGTCTTCTTTTGCCTGTTCTTGCTCTTCTGCCTTTCGTTGTGCTTCAGTCATCGTTGTCAAGATGACTCTGGCCATTTGGTTGAAACTATGGGCTAACTGACCCAATTCGTCCTGGGAATAAATCGTAGCATGGGCATTGAGATTACCCTGACAGACTCCTTCAAACTGGGTTTTCAGGTTTTCGGTACTACGTCTAATCTGCCTAGCTGTAATATTCCCCACAGCCAGAGTCGTACCAAAACTGGCAACACCAGCGGCTAGGGTCATCAGAATACTAGTATTTCGCACATGATTTTTGAAGGATGGCTGATCTCGAACCATGTATTGTGCTCCAGCACCCACCGCTGCTACCACCACCATTGATACCGCGCCAGTAATCAAGGCAGTCATCCAATTCTTCTGGTTGACAGGAGCGTTTTCTATGGGAGCTAGTGGACCTTGGTCAATACTAACAACCAGCTCTTTGTCAATGTCTTTAGTAGGATTATAAATAGGGATTGGCTCGGTGGCACTACTAAGGCTAAATAGCTCCTCATTGCCAGTGGCTGACGGATAATCATGATTGGCTACAGCACTTACACCACTGGTGTTCATATCCATTGACCCAGTACTTCCGAGTGTTGAGCCAGTACTGCTTAAGACATCAAAATCACTATTGTCACCACTCTCATTGGACAGTGGTTGCTGATCATCAACAGAGAAATCAGGGATTGAATCTAAATCATCATCAAATAGGTCAAACTCATCTAAAAAACCCTCTTTTACCCCTTGATGTGCTTCAATTCCTGACAATATTTCCTCTTCTGATTCCGTTACATCATCCATTGTCCAAGAATCATCATCAAAGGATTCCAAATTAATTTGGTTTGGCCTTGGAGAGTTGAACCCATTTTGTTCGTAAGCTGAGTCCAAAAGTTGCTCATCCGAGCCATAGTTTTCCGATAAATAGGGTTCAGTAGAGTCAGTCGCCTCATCATTGAGATATTCTAAGTCCTCTTGATTGTCAGCATAGGCTTGAGTATCCCCCGTTGGTTCCTCAGGTTCCAAAGACTGCTCGGTGCTGGCATAATTTTCTTGGGTAGTCGCGGTAGGCTCAGAACTTGGAGTCGGGTAAAAATGCTCCTCAAGCTCTGCTGAATTCATTAACAGGGTTGCAGCTTCAACAAAGGAATTCTTTGATTGCTCCTCGATATCGCTAAACTCGTAATCCGGCAGGGATTCTAATTCTTCTTCAGCCAGGACGTTAAACTCAACTGTGCTATATTCACTAGTTAACTCTTCTGAACCATAAGATATATCTTCGTCTAAATTAACCTCAGGAGACACCATAAATGTTTGTAGACCCTCCTCTTGAGAGAGTTCAGGAAAGTGTCCTTCTGTGCCATTATAAGAAGTCTGACTACTGACAGGGTTTACATCGAGTTCTAAATCCTCAGAGGCAATTTCCCAACTCTCTAAATCCTCACTGTCTTCTTCTAGGTCACTAACGATACTAAAGGGGTCTAGATTAGAAGAAGACTGATAATCTATGGTGCCTTCATCACTAGTGGAATCTTGAAAAGAATCGTTAAAGGGTGAGGTTGATTCTGAAGCAAAATCATCAACCCCTGTGTTTTCAAAACTTAAGCTTTCCGGGTCAAATTCACTGATATCATTAAAATCAGCGAAGTCTTGCCAATTTCCTGCTGTGGGTTCTGCACTCAACTCCTCAGTATCATCTAGTTTTAGCTGTGATGTATTGACATCATCATCAGGTGATAACCCAGCCTCCTGATCACCATTTGTAGATTGCTGGGCGTACTCTAGACCGTTGTTGGCATAACTAACAAAATCTGGTTCAGAGGTCAGATTGAGTACTGATTCATACTGTTGGCGAGCCAAATCGTACTGCTGTAGACCATAGCAGTAAATATGACCCCGCAGTAGCAACGCACTGGGTTCATTAGGGAAATACTCAATCAAACGATCAACGAGTGTTGCCGCTTCTTGGTATTTGCCCTGCATATAGGCTTTTTCGGCTTCCCCATACAGCTGGGGGTAATTTATACTGGATGCCATTTACCTCCTCCCGAAGCATTAAAAATTAATTTAATGTTTAATAATAAGGCTCTACCGGACATAGTGTGTATAAAACCGCGCTTATTGCCGACTAGGTCTGATTGGACGTTTTTTTTATAAAAAATCATTCTATTAAAAACTGAAACTCCCGCCACATGATGATTATAATAATTATTTCATAACATTTTTACACAGCAATTTCGGTAGAGCCAATAATAATTAATCCAACTAATTTTTAATGTTCAATTTTTAATAATTAGTTTTAGGCTGCCCACCTGGCTGAGCGTATAATCGCCACATGATCAAGTAGTCGCAGAACTTGATTAGACTCAATCTCTAGCAACCACTCACCGCGTAAGAAAGGAGCCATACTATCGGCAACATTGGTAGGCATATGTAACTTTTCCACATCCAGCCAGTCTGTACAGACAATTTCTTGAACTGCCAACCCCAGCATAGTGTCTTGATCTTCAATAACAATAACAGGGATTTCCATACGGTCTGTATTTAAAACCGTTTTATCCCCCAGAAACTGACCTAGATCTGAGACCCAAATTACCCGTCCACGTCGATTGAAAGTCCCCAACAATAAAGGGGAAGCATTAGGAATAGGAGTAATTTGTTCAGGGCAGGGGTCAATTACCTCTTTGATACCAGTAGCCGGCAGAGCAAATTCATCACCAGATCGCAGATAAAACCGCAGGTATAGTTCGCCTTCAGGACTTTCCAATTCCTGCAATTCTGGGGCTTGTTCAAGAGCAGAGTCAGTTACAAAGTCCGGATTAGCAACCATTCCCGTCAAATACCAATATATTTATGTTCTAAGTAGCTGTCTAACTGTTCCAATCAACTCCGTTGGCTGAAAAGGCTTCGCAATGTATGCATCTGCACCTTGCTTCATGCCCCAATAGCGGTCAAATTCTTCACCTTTTGAAGAACACATAACCACTGGCACATTCTGAGTTTTAGGGTCAGCCTTAAGACGGCGACAGACCTCATAGCCATTCATGCGTGGCATCACTATATCCAAGACCACTACATCTGGACAAGACTCTAGAATATGTTCTAAAGCCTCAACACCATCACTGGCAACATCCACCTTCAAACCACTACCTTTGAGGAGGTCTGAGATCATCTGCCGTTGAGCAAGGCTGTCTTCTACAACTAAAACTTTACTCATAACTCCTAGCTCGACCCTCGGGAAATAGTAGTGAAATTAAACTACAGCCCGATTTGGGTCTATAAATTAAATCATGATTACAGTATCGCTCATCTATTGGTGGTGATACCAAGAAAGACTAGATTTTTATTGAATTTGTGGAAGCTTCTAGCTTGACCAGTGGGTTTAATTAGGATAGTGTTGGTTAATTAACTGATGGGTTAGACGCCTCTATTAATAAGTTAAAGGCTGACAGAGCAAGATTCTCCCCTTGATCTAATTCTTTGGTCAGGGTATGACTATCTTGGCATTGTTCTAGATCACCTGGACCAAATGTATTTTTCCAAAAGCATCAATAACTCATGATCTCCGAAGGGCTTCGTTAAGTAGTCAGTTGCGCCTACCATCCGGGCTCTGACGCGATCGATAAAGCCATCTTTGCCTGTGAGCATGATGATGGGGGTTTGCCGAAATGCTGTGGATTGGCGTAACATGCCACAAAGCTCATAACCATCTAGGTCGGGCATTACTAGGTCACAGAGGATGAGATCGGGTTGGAGTTGAAAAACCTCACTCAGAGCCTTTAGGGGCTTCTGTATTGCTGTGACTTTATAACCTTTGGCTTCTAGGGTATATTCCACAGCTTTTCCAACTGCGAGATCATCATCAACACAGACAACAGATCGTGTAACTTTCTTCAACTCCCATTGCTCTTCAATGGCTGGCGTATCTGCTTCTTTGGGGGTCACCATTTGGATTGACCCCTGTTGTACATAGGGATAAATAGCCCGAGCTACGGTGATCAGGTCGCGATGGAGATAACGGGACAACTGGCGTAGAGAAGTTTTGCCATCTACCCAACTGCTGATGAGTCTAAAGGATTTTTCGGGCAGTGTAGCCTGTAACTGGTCATGGGCAGTAATCATTGGACACTGATGGGGAGATTGGATATGAGGGCACAATTGCTTCCACTCCTGCACCTGCTTCATAATCTCTGTGACCAATGGTCCTATTTCTAAGGTAGTAAGTTGCGGTGCTAATGCCGGACCAATTTCAAATACAAAGTAGCCATGGTGAAAGCTCAGCAAATCAAAAAGGGTTTCATTAACCATGCTTTGAATAATGCTTCGCCCTTGGTTTGGTGTGATCACATGCTTTTCTAACAAAGCCCAAAGATAACCATACTCTAGAGCATTGGTAGCGGCAATGGACAGACTTTCCAATTCCTTGAGAGCATCATTGGCTTTATAGCGGCGCAGATAATCATGCAGGCGCGACAAGCTCCCATCGCTGTCAGCAGCATAGGCAATCTGGCCATTCAGGAAGAAGACAAACCAATAAGGACCGGGACTTGGTAGTTTTGGCTGCTGGTAAAGTCTACCTGAGGCAAAACGATGACTGCCACTATTGCTAGCCTTGCTACTAGGGTGAGAGCTGTATGCCTCGACTAAGAGTTCCCCGGTTCGCTGACCTAGCTCGATCAGTTGCAGGATGCTACGGATATCAATTTCACTCAAAGTTCCCTGCATTTAAAGACAATGTGCTCCTAACAACCTGTTGATGAATCTGAGATTATGACCTGTCATTGAGTTTAAGGATGCCCATAAACTGGTACTGATCTATCTTTGCTCAAGAAACCGCTTAACTGTACACTGAAAATATCCTAAAAAATTGGGTGAGGCTAGTATAGTTGGTAAGGAATCGCTTCTGTAAGCCAACTGGTGGAAGCTTACCATGGCTGCAGACAGCTAACCATGAGCGAAGTAACTGATTAGGGGTAAGAGTGGGATTTTGACGGTTACTGGAAAATTAAGCTAAGATGTCCAAGGTTCTAGGTTAGGACTTTAAACACCATTGGATAGCATATAAGCATATAAATTAAGTATATTTATTTGAATAGGGATTAGACACAAGGTAAGAAAGTGATGGGGTAAGATGTTATGTTCAATCTAGCTAGAAAAATCGACCACTAGGGTTGATAAAATCTATGCTTGGGGAAACTAGACAGATTGGGGAAACTAGACCCCCCCTGTGGGAAGATTCCTAAGACTATCCTCATAAATCTATTTTTATTCTGCTAACCTTGATTGACTGGCAGATCAAGTCTGGGAAATACCTTAAAATACCTTTAGTGTCTAAATATACTGAATACCGTCATCCTTTAAAGGACTAATAGCCTTAAGGATCAAAACAAAATCGGTTGACCAATCATCTCCGAAAATTACCACCCTGCAACCCCAAAGGGGTTAAGCGTTCAAATGTGTTAATTAAGAATTGGGCACAATACAATTAAAAGAGGACGATCAGTGTGCTGTATCTCGCAGAGGTAAGAAAGCAGAAAACTGGGTTTATGGGTAGAGCTCAGGCCGAACTCAAACTGCTGGCTTTTCAGCGGACTGACCAGAGTTGGAATAAGGTGTCTGGGGAGGAAGTGCTTCCGACAGAACAAGCCAATAACTTTGGTGATGGTGCGTTGGTGATTGTTAACCTGAGTGGGAATCGACAAATACAGGGGACAATCGAGGCAGCGGGGGGAAGGTTAGTCAATCTATTGCAAAATTTCTCTCGCTTGCTAGAAAAGTCAAAAAACCAGGAAGAAGAAATTGAGCAGTGGAAGCAATCTTTGACCTATCAAAGTCAAGAACTCAACCGTCGCGAGATGGAAATGGAAGCGCGGCTTGAGCAGATGCAAACGATGGAGGAGGATTTTTCCAGAATAGAGCAACAACGCCAAGAACTGGAAACTACTGAGGCAGAAACTGCTAAACTCAGACAAGAATTGGAGCGTAAAAGTAAGGAGCTCGAAGGTGCTTGGGAACAACTCCGGGGACAGCAGCTACGCTTACAAGAGCAAGTTTCAGAGGGTCAGTACTCTGCTGGTTTAGATGCTCAGCAGGCTGGTGTGATTCAGCAATTGCTCAATCGCTTATCAGGAGGAGCAGAATCAACACAATCTGTCTGGGAACCACTGAATCAAGCCTTGGAAGTAGTCAAGCATCAGCATTCGGTGTTGGATAATCACTGGAAGAAGTTAAATGAACAACGTCTATTAGCTCAAAAATTGGAAGCAGAGGTTGAGGGTCAAGGGCAGGAAGTCCAACATCAAACCCGAAAGTTACAACAATTACAAGCATCCTGTGAACAGGCAAACCGGGAAAGGCAAGTGCAGCAAACTAATCTAGAGATCAAGCTCGAATCAGCTAGGATGGTGAGTCTGCAACTCCAAACTCAGGAAAAATTATACCAAGAACTGGCTCGAATGGCAACAACATCAGGGGATGTCAAGATTAGCCAAATGGTGGATATTGCAGCACTAGAAAAAATGCCCTTGGGTGAGTTACAGGATATAGTTCAGAATTTGCAGCAGGATTTGGAAAAAGTTGTACGCTTCGTCAATGACCAAGAAGAAGAACTAACACTCCAACACCAAGGGATTGAAGAACTACAAGAACAGATTAGGGTCGCTAGTGAGTACGATCGTATTAGTCTAGAAACCCAGTTAGCAGATGAGCAAGACCGTTACCAGATGCTGGACAGAACCTTGGTGGGTCAACGCCGGACTCTATGGGAACGAGAAGAAATT
>NZ_JAAHHX010001070.1:0-1027 GCF_010672065.1 Moorena sp. SIO4A1
ATCACTCAGTGGGGTAGTGGGGTAGGTTGGGCAAATAATGATAGTTTGACAATTTGATCATCAATCATGTCCATTTGCCCACCCTACAAAAGCGATTGGCCGTAGGCCACGCTACGCGATCGCACTATTCCCCATTCCCTATTCCCTATTCCCGACTTCTGCAAGAAGTCTATTGAATTAAAAGGATATCTAATCAAAAAATGAGTAGGACACAAGTTAGTACAGAACATATTAGTATTAATCCCGAAATTCGCTTCGGTAAACCTTGCATTACGGGAACAAGGATAGCTGTTATTGATATTGTCAATTGCTATCTAAACCTGGAAGAATCAATTGAAGATATTGCTAAAGATTATAATTTATCTCTAGCTTCGGTTCATGCTGCAATGGCCTATTATTACGATCATCGAGAAGAACTGGAAATTCGTAAGGCAGAAGGGGAAGCATTTGCTCAAAAATTTGCTAAAAATAACCCTTCTTTATTACAGGAAAAACTTAGGAATTTAAAGGGTGAGTAAAAGGATTCGTTATCATTTGGATGAGCATATTAAATCGGTAATTGCCCGGGAATTACGCCATCGTGGAATTGATGTCACAACTACGGTTGAAGTCCAGTTGAGAACTAAAAGTGATGAGTCTCAATTAGCTTTTGCAAGTCGATAAGGGAGAGTATTAGTAACTCATGATAATGATTTTCTTAAACTAGCAGTTACAAATCCTAATCATTCAGGCATTGCTTATTGTCATCAAACTAAGCGTTCTCTTGGTCAAATTATTGAAACTTTGGTGTTAATGTATGAGGTTTATACTCCTGAAGATATGATTGATCGTGTTGAATTTTTATAAAATGCGATCGCAATTATAAACGTAGCTTGGGTTGAGGCACGTTTCCGTAAGCATTCAGCTATCAGCCTATGGGCTACGCGCATTAGCTGATAGCTGAATGCTGATAGCTGATATAGCAATCCCTGTAGGAATTTAGAGAACTTTGTTCCCTACTCCCTACTCCCTACTCCCTACTCCCTGA
>NZ_JAAHHX010001071.1:0-1026 GCF_010672065.1 Moorena sp. SIO4A1
ACGGGTCTGTTGTTGGGAAATCTGTGAAATTAATCCCCTGCTCGATACCCTCAACACCATGGTGGAAAACTCCCTGGGCATTTTTGAAACTGTAGTGGATGCCATTGCCAATCGCCTAGAAGTAACACCGAAAGTATAAGACCTGATCGTTATGCAAACCGCCGTATGCTGATAGCTGATAGCTGATAGCTGATAGCTGATAGCTGATAGCTGATAGCTGATAGCTGATAGCTGATAGCTGATAGCTGATAGCTGATAGCTTAGCTAATCACTATCGACCAAAACAGTAACCGCTGCAACAGCAATCAGCATCTCATCATTTTTATCATTAAGTTCTGGAATCGCCCTGCCTTGAACCACCATTCCACCGGACTCAAGGGATAGAGTTTTCTGACCAAAAGGGAGTACAGCCAGTACTTCATTTTCCCGGACTTGCTCTGGGTAAGGCACGGCGACTTGAACTTCAACTATCATTTGATTGGGATGCTCTAAACCAGCTACTTCCCAAACACCAGGCAAGGCATTGTGAGCAATAGCGTTGCGTACAGCTCTTGCTGCTGCTACGGTTGGGTCTTGACCGTGTTGGTCTACTCCCATTCCCATTTCAATAATTAAGCGTTTACGAACCATGGCGAGTATATTGAATGCGCAACCGTTGAATCGGATCATCCTCTGATTCCGGGACAGTATCACGATGAATTTCGACTAAGCCCAATTCCTGAAAGTAAGCTAGTTCTGTATTGGACAACGGCCAAGGGGGACCATCCGGTTCAGTGTCGCTATCCCGAAATCGAGTGATCACTAAGAGGGTTCCTCCTGGGGCAACTAAGGATGCGATCGCATTCATCACAGTTGACCGGACCTTCAGGGGTAAGGCTTGGATATTACGGCATTCAAAGACAAAATCAAATTTGTGATGCCATGCTGGATCTAAGGCGAATAAATCCGCCACTTGGTACTTGACCTGGGAATTGGGAAATCGTTTTTGGCACCATGCGATCGCAGTCGGGGAAATATCAAAGGCAG
>NZ_JAAHHX010001072.1:0-1023 GCF_010672065.1 Moorena sp. SIO4A1
CGTAATTAATCGGGATAAACCCGTACAAAACGGTCAAGGTGCAATGATTAGAGTCGATGTCCGGTATTATCCGGAGCACCTCTCCTTCAAATCCGTACGTGACGGTTTCCCGTCATACGGCTCCTGGGTATTCTAGTCTTATCGCCGTTCGCGCAGCGTGGCCTACGGCCAAAGGCGACGCTTCGCGAACGACTTGCCCCCGTGAATATATTGGTGACAGCTTTGGTGAACGGCCATGAGGTTGTTCTCCTTCCAGTTGTCGTGGTTCCCATCAATGTGGTGTAAGTGTACTCTTTCTTCATTGATGAATTTTAATCCGCAATATCCGCAGGAATGGTTTTGCTTGTTCAAAGCTGTCGAGGTTGCATTGTTGTAGAGTTTGCTGTTTCGCTTACTCCAGTAGACTAAGTCTCCGTTATATGGGGACTTAGTCCCTTTAACCATTGTGTGGCCGTTTTCTTTCCATGGTACTTTTGGAAAGGCTTTTCCTAACAGTTTCTTTGATTTATACCGATTTATTGTTTTCTGCTTTCGGAATTTTCTTTCGGCAGCTTTCATCGGGAAATATAGGTTGTTAGGTGAGTCTTCCATGCAGCACCATTTATGGTAGTTTCTCCAGCCTCTTACAATGGGTGCCAGTTTCTTTGCTTTGACTTCTGCACCATAGTTCGAGCTGTTAATTATGGTTTTTACTTTCTTTAGGAAGTTTTTGAGATTCTCCTTAGCGGGGTAGCTCTTAAATCTTCCGTCATATTGGACTCGAAAGTACCAGCCCAAGAAGTTAAATCCATCTGTCGTTTTGGTTAGCCTGGTTTTTTCTTCACTGATTTCCATTCCTCTTTCGGCCAGAAAGGTTTTGATTTTATTCAAGACCTTTTCTGCATTGTCTTTTGGCTTAAGAAAAATCACCATGTCGTCTGCGTATCGGACGCTTGGGTGTATATCCTCTATTCCGTCAAGTGCGATGTTGGCAAGTAGTGGGCTGACCACCCCTCCCTTCGGTGTACCTTGTTCAGGGAACTC
>NZ_JAAHHX010001073.1:0-1022 GCF_010672065.1 Moorena sp. SIO4A1
TCCATCGCCTTTGTGGCAACGTGGCCACCGCTTAACTCATGGAGCGGCTGCTGAAAGGTGATGAAGTCGCCAATGCTCACCGCGTCACGCGTGACGGCAGCTGAGGTGCCACTATTTCTGCAACGTTATCTGCATCGACTTGGGCTGTTTGTAATGAGGGATGGGCAATAGTAGCGGCAATGTGATCGCATTTTTATTTAGTCCGATTTGCTAGGAGAATCTCCAAGAAAACATCTTGCAACTGGGCGCATTTTTGAGTAACAACATTACCCACTCCACCTGCACCAATAATAATAACTTTGGCCATAACTGCACTATTGTTAGTTAATATAGATATTTATTTTTTAATTCTCAACACTGATCAATAATAACAGATATCGACTTGGGAGCATGTCACTTATGCAGAACATTTGTACGCTTATCTGGGTAATGGGTAATAGGTAATGGGTAATAGGTAATGGGTAATAGGTAATAGGGGGAGCATGTCACTTATGCAGAATATTTGTACATTATCTATAGCCCCCTCATGGGTTTAAGCTTGCTCTCATGGTACATAGTACAAATGTTCGGCAACTTTGACCTGCTCCCTATCGACTTCTCTTCAAGCATGAACAATATTTTAGGCAATCGCGACAACAGTTTTAAACTTAAGATATTAGCAGCGAGATCCTAAATTTAGGAACGAATAGGTAAATGTAATAATTCTCATTTTTCTAAAGATAAATAGCGAAAAATTCAACTGCATACACGAAAAGCGACGGAAAAGCCAACTCTTTTAATAGGTTATAAAAATATAACTTTGTTTGTTAAATTCTTCTATAATTAGCTCTTTAAATCTCCTTGAGATATAAACTTTTAAAGAGCTTAAAGTTTTCTCGCCCAATAAAATAACTCCAAGGGAGATAAGTAGTCGGACAAAAGTTTTGGTATCTGTGTAATTTTTTGTAAACACACCAGAAACCTAAGCAGCACAGTAATTCTCTCTATTTTTACATTTGTTAACATAGAGCTGTTTATATATA
>NZ_JAAHHX010001074.1:0-1022 GCF_010672065.1 Moorena sp. SIO4A1
TCCTGATCGAGGAGAACAGTATCGATCGGTGATATTTTTCCACAATCAGGAACAAGAATTGCTGGCAAGACGGTCAAAACAAAAGCTGCAAGTTTCTGGTAAGTTTGATAAGGATATTGTTACCGAAATTAAGCCAGCTTCGGACTATTATTTAGCTGATGACTATCATCAACAGTATTTTGAAAAGAAGCAGCGGTCTTTAACTTAGATATTGTAGGAGATAATAGGGAACAGGGAATAGGGAACAGGGACTTCGGAGCAGGGACTTCGGAGCAGGGAACAGTCGGGAGTGCGTAGTGCGTAGGGTGCCTTAGGGGCGGACTTGCCCTTATTTTTCGCCTCGTAGCCAGCGTTGGGATAGTCCGCCCCGTAACGCACCACCCAAGGGCTTCAGCCAAGTCTCATTCAATCGCATCGCAGCGAATTTCAACTATAAATCCATCGGGGTCATAAAAATAGATACCTCTGCCGGTAGGACGAGTTACTGGACCATGATCGATGGGAATTTGATTTTGTTTTAGCACTTCTACGGCTTGGTCAAATAACTGAGGATCGATATCAAAGGCGAGATGATTGACCCGAGTAAAGCCACGATGGGGGTCTGGATCGGGTGGTGATAGGTCTGGCTCGGAAAACAAATCCACCACAATGCCATCTGGGGTAACAAAGTTAGTGACTTTTCCCGCTGCGACTAGCGATCGCAAAGTACTGGGCACTTCTTCTCCAGTTAGTTCATGTAAGCCTAATACTGTACCATAAAAGTGGCGCGATGCTTGGATATCCTTCACATTCAGAGCAATATGATGGACTCGACGGAGACTACCTGGACTTAGGGTAGGTTTGATCAATTCAGGGCTAGAAACCATAATTGTTAGTTGTGAATTGAACTGTTAATTGTTAATTATTAATGGTTATACCGTTCTCAATTTGCTAGTTTAAATTTATTTCAAATTTATTTTAATTTCTGCTTTTCCTGGTAACATGAGCACTTTTTCTCAAATCTTAGCCCAAGAACTGTCGTT
>NZ_JAAHHX010001075.1:0-1022 GCF_010672065.1 Moorena sp. SIO4A1
TTGATAATTTTGAATAAAGTAGAGTTTACTCTCTCTTGTTGTAGTACAATATCTAGGTGTGTTTTTAAATAAAAAACGCGAGAGGGTAAGCTAAATGATTTATTGAATAAAATATATCGATTTAAAACTCCTTTGATAAGACTTTAAAAATGGTTTAGGATGTGGGTAAACAAGAGATTTGAAGCGTTGAACTCTAAGGTAGAAACACACTAGGATTTTTACCGTAAGTATGGTGGGCAGTGCCCACCATACTCGCTGCTTTGATTCCTAACGCTTGCCTATTTCTTATCCATCATGAAATCAAACTCATCTAAAGGCTTTGCGTATTTGACTACCAAGCGAAAGTCACTAGGTTCCGATGTCTTCCAGGCCCAACTATAGACATGGGTATTGTTGGCGGGAATCTCATAGACAGCTAAATTTCCATTCTTACCCTTGAGCCACCTCCACTTATTATCACTATATTTAACTTGGAAGCCTACTTTAGGGCCGTAATATTGTTGGCAATAGACATTTCCTCCTATTGGACAGGTTGGTGAGGAACTGCTCTGATAAGAGACCACATGATTATTGCTGGCATTTTGTACCGACCGAGCGCAGATTTTACCCCGCCATTCCTTAATGTTGTTAAACCTGGCGCTGTACTGATGCCGAGGTTTACCCCAACACTGTCCGTTGGCAGCAGGGTTAAGACAGTCATTTGGGAAGGCAGTAGAATAATTTTTGGGTGTTCTGTTTAGGCGAGCAAAAGCTGGTGGGTTAATTGACAAGAATCCACCAAACATCGAGGACTTAAAGCTGGCATCCTTACACGCTAAATCACTATTTGCGACCAAAGTTGTTGATTCAACAGTCACTCCACCGCTGAGTTCAGTAGTATCCTTGTTGACTTCTACCGTAAGGATTCAGGTCACAGGGATCGCTGCAAGGCCAAAGAAGGGAGCTTCTTTAAAGTCTGCGGGATTGACTTTGAAGCAAACTAGGGTAAAGTAAACACATGAGTCACTCACCAGTTCCGCTAA
>NZ_JAAHHX010001076.1:0-1021 GCF_010672065.1 Moorena sp. SIO4A1
TGTGCTACGCACACGCTACGCGAACAGCATTCAGCTTATGCGCACGCTACTTGAGGTGCTTTGTGGCACAGGCTTCTAGCCTGTGACTTAACGGCTGACGGCTGATAGCTGACGGCTGTTCGCGTAGCGTGCGCGTAGCGCATAAGCTGACGGCTGATAGCTGACCGATGCTTCACAGGCTGGAAGCCTGTTCCACAAAGCTGACCGCTGACGGCTGACCGCTGAGGGCTTACTGGATTTCAATAGTTTCAGCAGTGATAGCAGACTTACTGGAACCAGAACTCTGACCTTTAATCCGAACTTTTTGGTCAGGACTTAATTTTCCTGGGTCAACAGTTTCTCCTTGACGAGTGATTTTGGTATCGGAAAGAAGTTGTACACTATAGGAACCAGACTGAGTTTCTACCTTCAACTGTAGAGGGAAACTTTCCATAACTGCGACAATTTTACCTTCGATAATCATTTGTTCATCAGTTGAGGTAACTATTGGATTATTATCTGGATTATTACCCTGATTGTTTTCCGGTGAAACGTCTGGTTGGGGAGCGCTACAAGCAGAAAACAGCAGGCTTAATCCGATAAGACTGCTCAAAACAAAAGATTTAAAACGAATTTGTAGTTTAGTAGTCATCTGACGGTTTTGTCCTTTGTTAGTTGATTTGTAAGCAGTCAGCAGTCAGTCGTCAGCCGTCAGCCGTCAGCCGTTAGCGATCAGCCGTCACCTGTTGACTGTTCGCGTAGCGTGCCCGTAGCGCATAAGCTGATAACTGATAGCACATCAAGTAGCGTGGGCGTAGCGCATAAGCTGATAACTGATAACTGATAACTAAAAGCTGATAGCTTACGGCTGATTAGTCCCGGACATATTAGACATTTTTCCAAGCGGAGATGTTATCAAACACAGACTTAGTGATGCGGACAGCACTGTTCTCAAAGCCAGCATGGCCGTGAATTCCCACTACATGGTGTTGACCATCTTGCAAGCGCCGGATTGGGCTACCGCTTTGACCGCCATAGGTAA
>NZ_JAAHHX010001077.1:0-1019 GCF_010672065.1 Moorena sp. SIO4A1
GACCGGCACGCTTCCTCGTACATTTTGGGTAGAGTTGCAAACCCGATTTGGTAATCTCTACTTTGTACGGGACAATGGCGAAAACCAATCTATTATCGAAGCCCTAAATACGGTCAAGCAATGCCTGCGCCAAGGGGGATGTCGGGTGGTACCTGGACTACCACGGGAACAGTGGATTCTGACCCTAATTACTTCTACTGTCGGAGGAGTGATTTGTGGATTTGCTGCTATTCCCCGCAAACAGGATCAGGTTTTCGCTTGGCAATGGGCTTTAATTTTGTCCCCACTTTGGGGTATTCTGTTTATTGCCTTCGGTATTGGACCTGTAGTGACACGCACCTCTGATTTCTTACCACTATTGCGCAATATTCTTGGTTTCGTTCTCGGTGCGGTTGTGGCTTACTTGTCACCAGTTATTAGTGAATCATCAGCCTCAGAAACTTAAAACCTATTGCAGGAGCCCTATTCTAGGGCAGCAATATAGGGGCGCAAGGCTTGCGCCCTCACGATGATTGACCAATAGCTTGACCGTAGGTCACGCTACGGGAAGGAAATCCAATCTCAAAAGTGAAGCGCGACAATTATTACTCAGCACTCAGCACTTATTTCTGGTAACGCTGTGCCTGTAACAACTCCTTAATACCTTTTTCTCCTAGATCCATCAACTGATTGAGTTGATGGCGAGTATAAGCCCCTGACTCGGCTGTTCCCTGAACCTCAATAATACCCATTTGATCGTTCATCACTACATTAAAATCCACATCAGCCGCCACATCTTCGAGATAGTTGAGGTCTAAAAACGGCTCACCTTCCAATAAACCAACCGAGACAGCAGCAACTTGGTGAATTAAAGGCGATCGCTCTAGTACTCCCGTTTTAACCAGTTTATCCACAGCATCCGCAAGAGCAACATATCCCCCAGTAATGGCAGTAGTGCGGGTACCTGCATCCGCCTGTAGAACATCCGCATCTACCGTAATGGTCCTCTCGCCCAAGGCTTTGAGATCAACAGCAGCCCG
>NZ_JAAHHX010001078.1:0-1019 GCF_010672065.1 Moorena sp. SIO4A1
TGGCATCTGCGATCGCATTTTACCGTAAAGCCATTGAACTCAACCGAGATCACCATCAGTATCATATCACCTTAGCCAAAGCCCTAGCTCGAAAAGGCATGGCCGCTGAAGCAGTAACTGAGTATCGCTTAGGGCTCTCCCTTAACCCTAACTTCCAGTGGTCAGAAGATAATTTTGGCGAAGCTTTATTAGAAGGTCTGTATAAACACCATAGTAAAAACCATAGTAAAGGTTTCCAAGGAAACCCTAGTCAAAATAATGACACAAGCCACGACTGTGGTGTCATTTATTTAGCCATTGGTGAAAAATTTAAACAAGAATTTATTAACGCTTATAAGTTTTTCAAGAAATCCAATCCTACCATCCCGATCTCCCTATTTACTGATTGCCCCATGGGAGAGTTAGATGGTTGTACAGTCTATCCCTTAAATGAGAAAAAAAATCCTCATAAGCTCAAAGTAGATATCTTGAAAAATAGCCCTTATCAAAAAACTCTATTTCTTGATACAGACACCTTAGTTGTTGGGGATATTTCTGAGATATTTTCCTTATTAGATGACTGTGATTTATGTATTGCAAAAACTCCTAATATTGACTATAGTAAGCCACCTTATAAATATCTTGGCTATGAATCTCATAACACCATGAATACAGGAGTATTCGCCTTTAGAAAATGCCAATTTATTACTAAAATGATAGATGGCTGGATTACACTGGCCTCAAAACAAGATGACTCAACTATGAGAGCAGGACATTTTGGTGACCAGTACTATTTTAACCAATTATTACAATCCGGTTTCTTCGAGCAAGAAGGAGGCAAAGTAAAAGTTATAGACAACAAGATTTACAATGTCAGACCTCAGCCTCTTCCTCACCTAATCAAAGATAGCTTATTTAATCAAGCCAAGATAATTCATCTACGACTCCCCGCTTTTGTCCCATCATTAATTTCTCTTAAAAAGAAATAGGGAGTAGGGAATCGGGAATCGGGAATCGGGAGTCGGGAGTCGGGTGGGGAG
>NZ_JAAHHX010001079.1:0-1018 GCF_010672065.1 Moorena sp. SIO4A1
CCAAGACTATCGCGAATTCTTGATGGAGGTATTGCTAGCGATCGCCCACAGCAATGGCGACCCCAAAGTTGTCTACCCACTCCTGCAAGCCAACCTAGACAAACTCGATGATAACTTTATCCATATCCTTCAAGCCTGGGCTAGTGCTAAATTCTCAGAAGCGGAACCAGAAACAGCAGAAGGCATTGCTAGAAATATTGGCAACTTCAGCAACCTGATCAAGAATTTTACACTGGGCAATAAAGCCAATAACGTGGAAATCGCTATGGCTGGTTACGAACAGCTGCTAACAGTTTTTACCCGTGAGAGTAACCGGGAAATTTGGGCAGTGATTCAAACCAATCTGGGCAATGCCTACTATCAAAGAATCCGCAACCACAGGGCTGAGAATATAGAACTTGCTATTGAAGCATACCAACGAGCCTTGTCAGTTTACACCAAAACAGACTTCCCCATCGAGTGGGCAATAACTCAAAACAATCTGGGCACAGCCTACCGTGATAGAATCCGCCACGACAGGGCTCAGAATCTCGAAAAAGCGATTGAAGCATACGAACTAGCATTGTCAGTTCGCACCAAAAAAGACTTCCCCGAAGATTGGGCAAAGACTCAAAACAATCTGGGCAATGCCTACAGTCAGAAAATCCGTGGTGATAAGCAAGAGAATCTGAACAAAGCAATTGCTGCATACCAACTAGCTTTGTCCGTTCGCACCCCAGAAGCAAATCCGATTAACTGTCTGACAACTTCCCGCAGCTTAGGCAACCTCCACTTCACCCAAGGTAACTGGCAACCCGCCATCGATGCCTACGAACAAGGCAAAACTGCAGTGGAACTCATGCGGAGTTGGGCAATAAATGATCAACGCCGTCAAGAGATTAAGGCAGAGGCAATAGAAGTTTATCAAAAACTGGCGCAAGCCTATATAAATATAGGACCAATATAGAGGGCAAGCCTATAAAGCGATAGGGCGTTGCTGAATTACAGCAGTCGCGGCAGCAGTAGATATGTAGGGTGA
>NZ_JAAHHX010000108.1:0-13689 GCF_010672065.1 Moorena sp. SIO4A1
GCACTGCTTGCAGAAGCTCAAACCAACTTGACTCAGCTGAATAAAGAACTGGATCGCTGGGAGTTGGAACAGCTGTTATCTGGTACCTACGACGCTAAAGGTGCTGTCCTCACCATCAATGCGGGGGCTGGTGGAACTGATGCCCAAGATTGGGCTGACCTATTACTTCGCATGTACACCCGTTGGGCAGAGAACCATGGTTATAAAGTCCACCTAGCAGAACTTTCCCCAGGAGATGAAGCTGGAATTAAGTCTGCCACTCTGGAAATTGACGGACTCCGCGCCTATGGTTACCTGAAAGCCGAGAAAGGTACTCATCGACTGGTTAGGATTTCCCCGTTTAATGCTAACGGTAAGCGACAGACTAGTTTTGCTGGAGTAGAAGTGATGCCTGCGGTGGATAATACCGTTGAGCTGGAAATCCCCGAGAAGGATTTAGAAATTACCACCTCCCGTGCTGGTGGTAAGGGAGGGCAAAACGTCAATAAGGTAGAAACTGCAGTGCGGATTGTCCATATTCCTACCGGCCTGGCTGTGCGCTGTACTCAGGAGCGTTCTCAATTGCAAAACAAAGAAAAAGCCTTAGTACTGCTGAAAGCTAAGTTGCTGGTGATTGCTGAGGAGCAACGAGCTCAAGAAATTGCCGAAATTCGAGGGGACATGGTGGAAGCGGCTTGGGGAAACCAAATTCGAAATTATGTGTTTCATCCTTACCAGATGGTGAAAGACCTGCGCACTAGTGTGGAAACTACAGCAGTTAATGATGTCCTTGATGGTAATATTGACTTATTCATTGAAGCCTATCTCCGTCAAGAAAATCAGTTAACTAACTAATAAGTAATGATTGGTAATTAGTGATTTCAAAGTTGCTTGATTATTACTCATCAATATCAATAGTAAGTGGTCAAGTTTCAAGTAAGCAGGACTCAGGCAAAATTCGGCAACAAACGCGCCTTTCTGTAGGGTGTGTTAATAAGGAACCCTACACATAGATTTTCTGGGTAAGTCCTGGTAAAAATTGTTAAGTCTGTTGTTACATTAAAATCAGCAAAGAAATTCTGACGTAGACTACCTGTGTTCCATGAGCAACCCACCTTCACCGACCCAACAGCCAGAACAATGTCTGGATACAACTACAGCCCCAGCCGATAGCGGTTCAAGTGAACCTAAGCCTAGTTACACCAAGTTAGCCATGCGCAATATGGTGCGTAAGGGAGGTAAATCTCTGAGACACTTTTTCCTAACCGTTTCTGGTTTATTGGCCTTACTGGTGGGTCTTGCCTACCTAACCCGTTAGGTAAAGAGTTTTTAAGTACATTAAACTTAGTTTTGACAGCTATATCGAATCATAGAGCAAGAGTAAGGGAGTCCTAGTGCCAGGTTTAAGGAAGCCATGACCTAGCCCATTCGCTAGGTCATGGGATTAGGTCACTCTACTGGTAGCCAAGCCTTTTGGAGTTTTTGAGGTGTGAATTTTGAATTGAGTGTACAGGATTGTTTCTTTAATCGCTCCCATTCCACTGAAACCATTACTAACCAATTCAGCAGCCCAATTTCCCTCCACACTTGGGAAAGCTGGTTTCACCAATGGCTAGGAAGTCTCGAAACAGATTTACCGGAGGCGAAGAGCTACGAATTGAGTCTTCGCCTTACCGACAATAGTGAAATTCAAGCACTTAATTCCCAGTACCGAAAAAAAAATCAGCCTACAGATGTACTTGCTTTTGCAGCTTTAGAGGTAAACTCACCTAAGTTATCACCCCAAAAGCAACTATCGGTGCCTCTATACTTGGGTGATATCGTGATTTCGGTAGATACTGCTGTTCAACAGGCTAAACAGCATAAGCATTCTCTATCCACGGAACTAGCCTGGCTGGCAACCCATGGTTTACTTCACCTTCTAGGATGGGATCATCCGGATGAGGAAAGTCTAGTGAGAATGCTGGATCAGCAGGAGACTCTACTTCAGAGCGTAGGTCTTTCTAATGATTCCTAGAAGTCTGCTGTGCTTTTCAGTATATCCCTAAAGGTTAATCCTTCTACCCCATATGGGAAAGATTAAGGTATACCCAAAACCTATACCTGCACCAATAAATGGTGTTACCAAAGGCCGAATCTTATTAAACTCAGTTTTTCGTGTCTAATACCTTGCCGATGACTCAAGAGCTATCTATACCAGTACCCCAATACTCTGACTCCAAAGTCAAACCTCACCGAGATTTGGCTTGGCGAATTGCTCCCACATTAATGATTAGTTTCAAATATGCCTGGGCTGGGGTTCGCTATGCCTTTGTCACCCAACGTAACTTCCGCATCCATACAGCCATTGGCATTCTAGCGATTACCTTGGGCATTTTTTTACAAATACCCCTCGTAGAACTGGCTGTGATTGGACTAACCACTGGGCTAGTCATGGCTATGGAGATGTTAAATACAGCTATTGAATCGGTCGTAGATCTAACAGTTAAACAATCATACCATGAACTGGCTAAAATTGCTAAAGATTGTGCGGCTGGTGCAGTGCTGATCTCAGCGATAACTGCTATTTTTGTAGCCGGTTCCCTGCTACTGCCACCCCTAATCATTAGAATTGAGTCAGTTTTGGGCTAAACACCCGATTAGACTTAGGATGTGCGACTATTACGATGAAAGTATATGACTGGATTGTCGTTGGTGGTGGCATTACTGGAGCAGCACTCGGGTACGAATTGTCTCGCCAGGGTTTGAGTGTTCTGATTTTGGAGCAACATCCTACCCTAGAGGGAGCAACTCGCTATAGCTATGGTAGTCTTGGCTATTGGTCAGGAACATCAAGGTTAACTCGAGTGCTATGTCAGGAAGCTAGAGCAATTTATCAAACTTTATCTGAGGAATTAGAAACAGATACCCAGTTCCGGGAATTAGACTTATTGCTGACCATTGACCTCAACGATGACTATGAGCAATTGGCAGTAGATTATGCCCGTTGTGCTACTCCCCCAAGTTGGTTGAGTGTGGAGGACGCTTGTGCCCTCGAACCATTACTCAATCGAAATGCGATCGCAGGAGCTTTTACTGTCCGTCACGGGCATATCCATCCGGGAAAGACTACCCAAGGTTACCTAAAAGCTTTCAGCCGTTGTGGGGGAGAAATCCAAATTGATCGTGTGGTGGAACTGGTAAGGAGTTCAGATACTATCAAGGCAGTCAAAACAGTAGCAGCAACCTACCACACGGCTAACACGGTTGTCTGTGCTGGTGGACTCAGTCGCACCTTACTGAAAGCTTCCGGAATTCCTGTATACTTGTATTTCACTCATGAGGAGATGATTGAAACTCCCAGAGTTGACATCCAGCTGCAGACAATGGTTATTCCAGCAAATACGAAACGGTTTCAACTGGAACAGCAAGCCAGTAATAAGTCAGTTGAACACTTGTGGGATAAGCCTGGTCATGAGGTAATACGACCCATTCTTGATGCAGGTGCAGTGCAGTTTTTAGATGGCAGTTTACGGATGGGTCAGCTGAGCCGTGTGCTGACAGACCCCTACGCGACTATAGCGCCAGAGAAAGGAGAATCGGAAATTCGTACTCAAGTGGGCAAAATTCTACCAGCTCTTGAGAAATTACCAGGAACCTGGCATCATTGTTTAGTAGCATTCAGCAACACTGGTCTGCCAGTGGTTGGTTCCGTCAGTGGTGTGGAAGGAGTTTATATATTTTCTGGTTTTACTAACCCCCTGGTATGTGTGCCACCCCTAGCCAAGCGCTTTGCTAATTGGGTGGTTGGACAAGAGGAGGATGAAATAATAGCCGAGATGTCCCCCGCCAATTAACAAAGTATTGTGTTAAGTTAAGCTAGGTTAAACCTTTTTAAGAGTCTGTTGGTAATCGACCCATAGTATCAGTCAAAGTGCAAGTACAGTGGCTCCATCATCGCTCAAGCGCTTTGGTAGGGGCGACTCTGTCAAAGTTATGGAACATAGGTAGGGTCCAAGGTTGGATTAGACTGTACTAAGTTGGGTTAATGGTCACAGGCAGATACACATTTAACCTGCATAATAATTTAAGCAACGGATTTTGTGTTGACACCAGAGTAATCTTCACTGTCAAGGGTTAACGGTCAACAGTGAACAATCAGCAAGTTAAATGTTAATTAAGATAAAGAACGGTGGAAGCGACGGTGTACCCCTTAGCTGGTGAGGGAAGCTAAGGAATTAGCTCGTCCTAACCAGCGAGTTATTAGCCTAGACTAGTTATGAACCTACAGGTGATGGCAATCCCCTCCCCTCAACCCAATTGGCTGTAATAGGGGTCTTCTGCCAAGAACTAATGACAATACTGGAATTACAGTTAAGGGATTATGACAAAAACTCGCTCTAAGTGGCAGCTTGTGGTGGTAGGGATTTTGCTACTGCTGACTCTTCAGTATGTACTGTGGCGATCGCTGTTTACCCTCAATCTGGATACCGTGGTCAATGGCGTCTTTAGCTTGGGGTTATTACTAGCGGAAATACTGAGGCTAGCTGGTAGCACCATTCAGCTGTTTTTCTTGTCCCAGATAAAAGATAGAAGTCAGGAAGCTGATTGGGGTGAATTATCGGTTATTAGTGGTCGTTTTACCCCTTCTGTTGATATCCTGATTCCTACGTATAATGAACATCTCTCTATTCTACGGCGAACAATTATTGGTTGTCAAGCTTTAGACTATACAAGAAAAACGATCTATCTTCTGGATGATACTAGACGTCCTGAGATGAAAAGACTTGCAGCTGAGCTAGGCTGCGAGTATATTACGCGACCAAATAATCTTAATGCCAAAGCAGGTAATTTAAACAATGCCCTTCCTCAAACCTCTGGGGATTTAATTGCTGTATTTGATGCTGATTTTATTCCTACTAGGAACTTCCTCAAGCGGACTGTGGGTTTCTTTAAGGATAAGGAAGTCGCTCTAGTTCAGACTCCCCAAAGCTACTATAATCCGGATCCGGTTGCCTATAATTTAGGTTTAGAAAACATTCTGACGGCAGAAGAAGAATTATTTTATCGACACATTCAACCAATTCGGGATAGCGCAAATAGTATTGTGTGTTGTGGCACGTCTTTTGTGGTCAGGCGCAGCGCACTCTTAAGTATTGGTGGCTTTTTTACCGATTCCATCGCTGAAGATTACTATACTGGCGTTTGTTTATCGGCTCTTGGCTATAAGTTAATTTATCTTGATGAAAAATTAAGTGCTGGCTTGGCAGCAGAGAATATAGCAAGTCATGTATCTCAGCGGCTAAGATGGGCACAAGGTACCTTACAGGGACTTTTCCTAGAAGCAAATCCATTAAGAATTCCTGGACTTACTAATCTCCAAAGACTGGTTCATTTAGATGGGTTACTTTATTGGTTTACTAGCTGGTCACGAATTTATTTTCTAATTGTTCCCATAGCATATGCATTTTTCGGGATTATTCCCTTTAAAGCAACAGCTACTGAAGTCTTGTGTTTTTTAGTTCCTTTATATTTGCTACAGTTTGCTGTATTCTCGTGGATAAACTGCCGCTCTCGCTCCGCTTTCATGTCAGATATTTATTCAGTAGTGTCATGTTTCCCCATTGGATTAACGGTGTTGCAGACAATGCTGAATCCTTTTTCGAGAGGATTTAAAGTAACCCCGAAAGGAATATCTCGGGAGAGTTTTAATTACAACTGGCAGTTAGCATCGCCGCTGATTATTGTATTCGTTGCTACAGCAATTAGTTTTGGGTTTAATCTGACCGAATTATTGATACCAGCCAGCAGTTTGCCATCCCAAGAAACAGCCCAACTTACCCAAGGCATCAGCTTAGCTTGGATTTGGAGTGGCTACAATCTCCTGGTGCTGAGTATCGCCTTACTAATCCTTCTGGATTCTCCTAATCCCAATACTGACGAATGGTTTGACTTACGTAAAGTGGTGCGAATAAATATAGGAGGTCAAACCTATTGGGGCATCACTAAGTGGATTTCCCAAGTAGGTGCTCAAATCAAGCTGACTGAGAAGCTATCTATCTCCCTTAAAGACAATATCAAAGTAAGTCTGAAAATAATGGGGGAGAACTTGCGACTACAAGGAAAGATTACTCACACAGACCTCACGAGTGAAAGCCCCACTTTCCAAATAGGATTTAATCAGCAGATGAGTTTACCCCAGACACGGTGTTTAATTGAAATGCTGTTTTGTGGTGTGGGTCAGTGGAAACGTTGTGATACCCCTGGAGAATTCAGCTTGCTGTGGCTTTTATTAAAAAGTTTGCTCCAGCCCAGATTTGTGTTTAACCGTAATCCAAACCTCAGCACAATTAGCTCCGCTGAGGTACCAAGCTCTACCCTTACCAAACTCAATGATGGGATTGCTGTGGTAGCACCAGCACCAAAGGCGATGGCAACTGTTGCTGATTTCCAAGAAGACAATAGCTCCCAACCTCTGCTCACACCTATTTCATTAGTGGCTCAGCCTAGGGTAAAAGCTCCTAGTGTTCCTCAAAGAGTCGGTGAAGAAGTGGCGATCAAGGTCGCAATACCAATGAATCCAGAACTAAACTCCCAGGTGGAGGCGAGCGCTCATTGGGAAGCCGAAGGTGAAACTGTTGTGATTAAAGTAGCGATACCCAATGAACTCATCGAGAACTAAATTGCCAGCTAAATGGGATTGACCTTGGCCTTTAGGCCATGCTAAGCGAATGGTCACGCGGGGCGCGATGCTCGGTACGAGCCGCTACGCGATCGCTAATTAAAAAACGACTCAAGAGCAGCTATGCTAGCAAAAAAGTTCATTGAGCCAAAGGCGATCTAAAGGGATGACTCCTACCCATTTATTAATTTTTGCTGGTTCCGGTTTATTAGCAGGTATTCTTGCCGGATTTCTCGGCATTGGTGGCGGTGTAGTGCTCGTCCCCTTGTTAGTGGCATTAGGATATCAACCAGTTCAAGCAGCGGCTACCAGTAGTCTGTCGATTGTGATTACGGCTAGCTCTGGTACATTGCAAAACTGGCGGATGGGCTACTTTGATCTAAAAAGTGTAATTGGCATCGGATTTCCGGCTCTAATCACAGCACAAATTGGTGCCTATCTAGCCGACCTCTTCCCTCCTTACTTGTTACTGGTAGCCTTTGGGATACTGCTACTGGTGACGATATATCTGATCCAACTACGCAAACAGCTTAAGTCTAGAGCGCAACAGGAATCTCAAAGAGCACCAAACAACAGACGTTCTTCAAACTCTCCCATCAAAGCTACTGTAGCCAGGATCGCGACAGGTGGTTTAGCTGGCTTATTAGCTGGTCTATTTGGTATTGGTGGGGGAACAATTATGGTTCCACTCCAAATGTTGCTCCTAGGAGAACCAATTAAAACTGCCATTCAGACAAGTCTAGGGGTAATCGTCATTACAGCAGTTTCAGCCTCTGCAGGACATGCCTTACAAGGAAATGTCTTATGGATTGAGGGACTGCTGCTGGGTATAGGAGGCTTTTTGGGAGCGCAAATTAGTACTCGCTTTCTGCCAAAGTTACCAGACCAACTGGTGAGCAATGGATTTCGCACGCTGTTATTTTCCCTATCAATTTATATGTTTTGGCAGGCATGGCAGAGTTACGGTGGTTGAGATTGTGTATCTACTTGATGAGACTTCGCCGCAGTAGTTGGGAATAGGGAACTTCGGATATCGGAACAGAACTATAAATACATATCAAGTAGGGACGTATGGCGTGCGCCCCTACAGGTTGAGTCACTCCCTAAGTCCTGTTATAGTTTCTTAATAATCAATAACGTTTGTGTCGTAACTCAGCTTTAGGTGAAACCGCCAGCCCAGATATATCGCCCCGGCTGGACTCGTTTCCAACCTTTAGATTCACATCCTTTAGTTAAGGTGTTACTAATGGATTTACGAGCTACATTTTTCTTCTTAGGATCCAAACCATTAGGATAAAGCACGTCCAAAACATCTGCAGCACTCATGATCTGTGGATAGTGTTCTCTTAACACAGAAGCCACTAGCTCATATAAGGTCATATACTTTAATTGGTCTAACTTAGGTAGCGGAGAAGGCCGACGAGCTTTGTTCTTGGCAGGTTTTCTCTGAGGTTTATTGGTAGAAACTAAATCGGGCAAATCTTGAAGAGAAAAGGTGTAGCAACCTGGAGAGTCAGGGACAGAGTGCCATAACCCCTGGCTCTCTCCTTTCAACAAGATGGATTTGACCAGAGAAGTTTTCGAGGCAATATCGTCTTTGCCCAACTCTCCAAACAGCTCCCTGATCAGGTAATCAACGTGGAGGATCGTACCCCTGTGAGTTTCCAGAAGTCGGTCAATGGCTTCTGTAATCCTCTGCTCCTGGTAATCGAGTTGTTGTTTGAGTGCTAATGTTGACTCATCTAATTCAGTTTCAGTGGAGAAGTCTGCGGGCAATTCAGGTAGTGGCGTGGTGAGGTAGTATTTCTCCTGCTGGTTGTGGTTGCGATTTCCAGGAGGCAGGAACTTGTTGGAGTTATTTTCTGGTAAAGCTAATGCATTGGTATTCAGCAAAGCTTTAGCATGGCTAAGCTGTTCTCTTGCAACTGTGGCAGCTTGTTCATGATACTCTACCATTTGTCGGTAGTAATCAACCAAATCTTCTAACATCTTGTGACTTTGCGATGGTAGCGATGGCTGTGATGGAACATAAGACATCTACTTTCTTCCCCCAGATTCGTTAGCGTGTTGATAGCGAAGACACTTTCTGGCTACTCCTTTGCAGCGATTTCCATACTTGGGACAACAGGTAGCATAAGTCTCCCTCTCTGCAGGCGTATTGCAGTAGTGGCAAATGAACTTGTAAACCCGTGTATGGATAGTACGCCTGTGGGCTCTTACTTTGTATTCTCGAACAAAAACTTGTTTACTGGGCATGATTGTTTATATACTTTACTCCTTAAACATTAGCAATGGGTTCCTGATAAGTGAAAGGAAGCGAATTAACACTGCTTGTGTGTTCTTTTTTGAACTCTCCCTCGCGTCAAGCACGGGGGATTCTACGCAGAAGGCGATGGCGGATGAAACTGGAAGCCTCAACCATAATCTTCGATTTGGTTGTAGGTACTTCACATAACTGCCATAGCAACGGGAGGAGGAGTAATACCTTTGACTCCAATTTGATCTAACATCCTCACACAATAACTGCCAGCTGTACAATAGGGAACTCCGGCCAGATTCCTCTGGAAAAACAGCAGCTGATTGTATCGATTCTGATTGACTCTCTGACCCAATGCTCACAACACTCCATCGCGGCTACTCACATCTGTCGATACCAAGTCATTTTCCCTAAGTAGAAGGTAATGGTCGATAAGCTAAATCCCAATCGGTGTCTAGTGATCTCCTATTCCATATCCAGTCTAGGTTTGACCTTAACCAGGGTGCCATTCTCCCGCTTGTTAATTGAATTGTGTGATCAACAATTGCCTGTTTGGTCTCCATCGCCTTTTCTTTCACCTCTTCTGGCACCTTCTCGCCAAATTTCCCTTAATTATTCCCTAAATTCTTTCAATATAGAATGTCTGGTTGCTCAAATCCCAGAGTATAGACTTTTTTTCCCTCCCTTTTGGTAATGGGTCATGAGTAATGGTCCTAGGATTACCGATTACCCCGAGCCAATGACCCGACAATCGAATGTGGCATCCCTTTTCAAGAAAGGGTATCAGAACCTGTGCCCAACCTCTGGCTGCCCCTTGCCTGTTCCCTCAGAGCACACAACCTCCTTCGCTTTCGCGTCCTACCGCGCACCGGAGCCGCGCTTCGCGTCTATGGGTCGCAAGCGGTTTATCAAAAAATGGCTAAGCTGTTAGGCATTAAAAATGCCTAACAGCTTACGATACTAGGATTCATATCCACGCTTAATGCTGATAGATTAATGCTTATTTTAAAGACTTTATTTTCGTCAATAACTCGTTTTTTATTATAGTTTTATTTTGCCGTTTTATCCATGTAATTCATCCTTCCTTTTCCTTGGTTTTTAAATAAACGCTCTAAATGGGTTTTAATTACTTGGTTAATTCCGTCGATATTTTTGGTAGTTTTTTTTTCTTCTTTTTTGGGATATTGAAGTTTATTTTTGTCGAGTTTGATTACCAATTCTAAAGCTTCTTTGTGTTGATTAATTTCTTCTACAACTATTTTTCGTTCCTGTTCAGCCTCTGTTCTTGCTGCTTGAGTCTCTTCTCTTAACTTAAGTTGTTCGGTATCCTTATACAAGGGGGTAGGGTTAATCCCATATACCATTAGGATTTGAAGATTTTTTCTGGCGGTCATGAATTTTTTGCTAGCGGCTACTATGCCTCTACTTAGACAAAAAGAAGCTGTGGAAAAAATTATGGCTACAACAAAAGCAATAACCGGTATTAACTGATCTACTGCTCCGGATTCGTTGCTGACTAATACGGCTTGGAAATTCAAAAATATATCTCCTAAGAGCACCAGCCAAATTATAGATAATCCATTAGTTAATGGTAAAGGTATCTTAATTTTTTTGCTAATAATTCCAGACCCATCTACTATGGAGGTTATGGGTAAAGCACCTGTTACCAATAAACTGAGTAAATTCTTAGTCTCAATTCCAAATATTTTATCACCCTTTGACAGAGCAAGTCTTTCCCCAAACGAGTAATCTAATAGAGCAAACTGTCCAAAACTAGAAATGATTAAAAGTGCTAAAAATATCAAAATTATTAAGACTTGAAGTCTTTTTTCTCTGCGATACCAATCTTCAAGCTTTTCTCGATATTCCGGCTTTTCAATATAGTTTTCAGACTTGGTAGTTGCTGGTTCAAATTCAGTCATATCTCATCACATCAGTTGATTAAGTAGAGTAGTGTCTAGGTCTGGTTAGTTTACTCTTTTCCGGTGAAGCATTTGGAGCCTAGCGCTACGCGCAAGTCAGAAGTTAGAAGTCAGAAGTCAAAAGTAAGCTAGGACTAGGTTTCGGAGTTTAGAAATGTTAAACATCTGAATGCGTAGTGCTATAGCTTTGGTTTTACCTATAATTTGTCGTCCAAATCCCCAAACTCATACTAGTCCTAAACGTTATAATTTTTTTAAATCCTCCGGTATTTCGCAATAGGTATACTCTGAACTAGGAGTATATTTTTTGAGGTATTCTCCATCCAGTATTGACTCAAAATAATTATTAAGATGTATTCCGCCAATATCATCTATCTGGTTTAATTCTTTTTGAATTTCATGTTTAACAGTTTTTCCATCACGAAATGCATTACTGGCTTGAATGCTTCTCCTATCCTTTTGTCTTAATATTTCTTTTAAATTGGGATAATTTTTGAGTTTTAAATAATAAATTCCTTCAAATAAGTCCCAGGTGTAAACTTGAAGGTCAACATTGGGTTGAGCATCTTTGATTTCAAAGGGCAAAGAAACTATAAAAATAACACTTTTAATTTTAGGGTCACGAATTTGGAGATTTCTCTCCAGACTTAAATTTAAAACTTGTTGCTCATCTTCCCTAGACCATTTCCAAGCTAAGCAACTAGCTTTTTTATAAACCCATCCGTCGTTATGGTTATCAATACGTCTGATATAAAAACTTTTAGCTTGATGAGAAAATGTTAATAATGTTACAATCTTGGGAGTATATCTATGATTCAGTAAACTCTTGGTATCTGGAATTTCTTGTCTTGAGTTTACAGGAATTCTCAAGACAAGCTTTTGAGGTGAGCATTCTTGATTGCCAAAAATCTCGTTATAGATAGGCTCATTAGACTGCACACTTATACTTCGAGCTTCTTCAGTTTGAATGTGACAGGGACTAATTTGAGTGGTACAGGAGTGTAGCCCGATACTATTGAAGATAAGAGTGACAAGAATTCCTAGATAGCGGTGCGACCCCGGCGAGGTTCCTTCGCCATGGGAACGCGCACCAAGACATCGGAAGAGTTTATTCATGCAAAACTGTATCATGAAATGACTTGAAAGATGCTGTACGCTAGCACTTTCCAGTTGAGCGTTCATGCCTACAGGATTACCTAAGGAATCTTTTGCCGACCTGGGACGATCTATGATGGAAAGGATATGCGATCGCGTTAGATGCATCTCACTAATGATCTTCTAAGGTCACCGCAGACTTCCGGATTGTTGGCAAAATTAGCATGTTTGTCGTTTTTCCAACTCCTCTAGTAGCCCTTAAAGCTCCTTAATTTCTACTTGCGCTTCTGCCTTCCGATTCCGGGCTGATTAAATCAGTCGGTCAATAATTCCCCGAGCATTTGGTCTGGGCAACTAGATGAGAGTCGTCTTGACTTCTAGCAAACTGCTCTACTAACTCGCTGCGACTGCTCTTCCACCTGTTGGCCAATTTGTCTAGTTTCTTAATGCTGCTCAGCGTTAACATGTTTGTTGACTCGGATTTTATATTCTCCTTGTGTTGTCTGTGTGTTTCTCATCTCTTGGGCTGATCGCCTACACACTCAAGTTATATAAGACGCTTAATTAAGTTATATAAGACGCTGATTTAAGTAATCACGCTTTATAACTTAATTAACATAATTACACACATCTATTCAGATTAAGTCTATAAGTAGCCCATCACTCTGTTCGATGAAGATGGGACTACAAAACTTTCCCTAGAATACAACAAGCAATTAATAGGAGTGCATCAATGAGCTATAAAGACGAACTATTTCCTTGGCGCATCATTCGCCATCTGCCTAAATGCCAGCGAATCGTTGTCGCTCGCTTTCGCCGCCGCAATCAAGCAGAAGCCCATCTACAAGCACTGCGCTGCTTAATACCAGAGGCTCGATTCACCCTCATGTTCGACATCACACTAGACGACATTGTCCCAGCGATCGCTATGACACAGCACCCATCTCAAGCAAATCATGAATAAAACCAAATTCTTGGCTCTGATCACTGTTTTATTTCGCCGCATCAAAGCGCCTAAGAAGTTTGCCATTACTAAGCGCCAAATTGCCAGACTTAGGAGCATTGCTGAATAATGGATTGTCAAAATCTAGTTTTGGTTTTATGTTCTGTTTTTCGATGGCCTTTAGGCCACGCGACGCGAACGCCGAGACACAGTAAAGAAATTGATCAGCAAGGGTTACGCTGGTAGAGTGAAAAAGCGCACTAAAGCGCGAACACCTAGAGCAGTTGCGGCATGCCATCCAATCGGACTACAAAAATCTGCAACTACAAAAAGCACCACAAATCACATGACATCAGGGCTACGCCTTAATGTCATTTTGGCGCTTTCGTGGATCTTGGCAAAATCAAACAAAACCGACCTCAGCCACTGTGAATCAAAAACTTATCGTGATCTGGTATCGCAACGATTTACGGATCCATGACCATGAGCCACTCTATCAAGCTGTCCAGGAAAAAGCTCAAATTATCCCCCTGTACTGCTTTGATGAGCGACAATTTGGTACTACCTCCTTTGGTTTCCCAAAAACCGGTGCATTTCGCGCTCAGTTTTTGCTCGAAAGTGTAGCGGACTTGCGGAATTCTTTGCGATCGCTTAACCCTGCCGATCTCGGGAAATCCCTTGGTAGTAATCTTGGTAGTAATCTTGCTAGGTTCTGTTGACAAATAAAGCTAAAGATGAGACAGTGAGGGAGTTTGCAGTTAATCAAGCTCAGAAACTACCGATGAAGTCTCGTGCTAAACTAGATGATTTTTCTTGGCAGCAAATCTAATGC
>NZ_JAAHHX010001080.1:0-1017 GCF_010672065.1 Moorena sp. SIO4A1
GGAGGGAATCTAGTGATTGCAGACGTGAACTGAGATAGTAACCGTCATTCCTAATACAAATTTTTAAGATTTTGTCAAGTACATTTTTCACAAAATTAGATGCGATTACCCTGGGAAGAATAAGTTACTTAAAACCCGAAGATAAAGTTAAAATAATTCAGTGGCTTAAAGAAAAAGACTATCTGAGATTATCAGACTTAAAAAACTATTTACTTCATGAATATCAGGTAGTTTATAAGTCTGATCAAAGTTACTATTCTTTATTCAAAGAAGCCAAAATAAGTTGGAAAAAGACTCAAAAAAATAATCCAGCAAAAAATGAAGCTTTAGTGGAAGCAAAAAAAGCGATGCAGCGCGGTCTTGGGGGTTTCCCCCATGAGCGACTGCATCAAGAAGAAGAAATTGAAAATAAATTAGAAAACTAGCACTCGGATATAAAGGCTGGAAAGCTGGCAGTGTTTATGATTGATGAATGTCATCTTCTCTGGGGAGACCTGTTAGGTTATGCTTGGGGAAGAACAGATAAAAGAATACAAGTTCCTATTAAAAATCAAAAAGATAGACAGACATATTACGGAGCATTAGATTATCAAAATCAAGAATTTATAATGAAAGAGTATTCGGCAGGAAACACAAAAAATACTATCGATTTTATCAACTATTTACAACGCCAAAGACCAGGGAAAAGATTAGCTATATTTTGGGATGGTGCCAGTTATCATAATTCTCAAGAGTGGCGAGAATATTTAAGTAAAATTAATCAAAATTTATTAGAAGAAGACTGGCTAATAACTTGTACAAAATTTGCTCCTAATGCTCCGGAACAAAATCCCGTAGAAGATATTTGGTTACAAGGAAAAAGTTTCTTGAGAAAATTTTATCATATTTGCAGTTCTTTTAAAAGAGTAAAGTGGTTATTCAAGTTTTTTACTGATGGTCAAATATTTGATTTTCCCAAACTTTTTAAGTATGGAATTTTGCCACAACCTATTTAGGATTGCTATAGTAACGAATTAA
>NZ_JAAHHX010001081.1:0-1015 GCF_010672065.1 Moorena sp. SIO4A1
GTGATTCTACCGCCCACATATAAAGGTATATTTGCCAGAATGGGATGCTCCCTCGCCTCTTGCCTGTTGCCCTGGGGGGGCGACGAAATAAGCTAAAACCCAGACTCTATAAGCGACCTAGCCCTTATACCTCGTTGATAATACTTTCGTTGTCTTGATGCAGTCGCTCATGGGGGAAACCCCCAAGACCGCGCTGCATCGCTTATTAGGACCCACGTCTCATTAATTCGGTTACTAACTCTATACAAAAATCTTTAAAATTAACCCAGGTGTGACCGTATAAACCAATGTAAAAACTGCTATGCCTCCGCTCTATTCGACCAGATTCTTTCACACGACCAACATATTTTTGTATTCCTTGACGTTTAATATGCTGACCTTGAAATGTTGCGGAAGTGTAAGCTATTGCTATCAATAAAACTAGAGAAATAAAGCGTTCACCCTGAAGCTTAGTGTCCTCTAAATTATAACCACCTGTTTTAAAATCTCTAAACATCTCCTCGATATCAAATCTTTTTTTATAAGCTGAAACTGCCGACTCTAAGTTAGAAAAGTTTGTCAGTAAAAACCATGGTTCTTTGGCCTTTGGCCACGCTACGCGAACGGAGATGTACCTTTGAGTTTACGTTGCCACTTACAAGCTACATTAAAATTAAAGAATCCCCGAGTCTTGGTCACTTTAACTCCTTGGATAAATAAAGACACTCCAGGGACTAAACCTAAATCATTGAGTTCAACCCAATTATTTTTTTTATATTCAACAAATTCATCCTTTTTTAATCGCAAACAAAAATATACGCCTAAGTCCTGTAAGTGCTTTGATAATTTTACCGAGCAAAATTCTCTATCTCCTAACAGGCAGATTTTATAGTTTTTAAAAATTGGGATAACCTTGGACAAGACACTTTTTTGTTCTGTTAAATTACTACTCCCTAACTTTGGCAACAAAGTAAAATAGATGGGAAATGCTCTGTCTTGATGCAGTCGCTCATGGGGGGAACCCCCAAGACCGCGC
>NZ_JAAHHX010001082.1:0-1015 GCF_010672065.1 Moorena sp. SIO4A1
TAGGCAGAGTAAGGACAATGAATCAGCTTTAATATCGATCTTGCTCCTCCTACAAAAAAGCTCATCAAAGTTACTTATCATTTAGCAAAACTATAATAATACCCATCCTGGCGATGGACACATTGAATGTAGTTCCGAGATGCGCTGTTGACCTTGTTGGACGAATCCTGATCAGCCCCGATTAGATCAAAATTTCCTTTGGCTCTGACGGTCTTGATGCGAACCCCTTTTAATCCAGCATTCTTCCCAGCTACCACATTAACGATATCCCCGGTTTTCCATCCCTTGACAGGATGCTTGGGTTTGTACCCTTTGCGAGGAAAGCCGTATTTGTCCATCTGTATTACCTGACGACAACCGTGACCCATCGCTTTGATTAAAAGAGGCTGTCTGGTGACAATCTTCAATGTGGCCACTTCGCCGACACAGGCGGCATCCACCCAATGACCCTTGGGTAATCCCAGCTTGATACGGTTGTACTTGGTTCTGCCACCAGTTCCTACTGCTACGGACAATCCAGTTTCTTTCAAACTTTGGTAAAGTTGCCAACGGGTGGAGTTGACCGCCGCCGCATCTAATAGTGGTTGCTTTGCTCTACCTAAAATCCGCTTTAGGACATCGGGTTTCCCCGATAAAAAATCCCGAGCATCAAGATTTCCTTTGGCCTGATTACACCGATGGCAGGCTAGGGTGAGGTTATTGACACGATTCGTTCCCCCCTTGGATTTTGGGATTATGTGTTCCACCTCTAGCTTGACAGACTTCGCCCCACAGTAGACACATTGGCGACCCCATTTCTGATACAAGTACTCCCGCACTTCATAGCCCATCAGCTCCCCCTGTTGGTACTCTATGCCAGATATTTCCGGATTTTGGAGCTTTTGGGTATCAAAGCGGACTAGCTCCTGGGATATCGAACCAATGGCAGTGAGTTTCATCAATCTCAGCACCCAGGTCATAGTGGTTGCCACTCTGTGTTGTAGGCTCGGAGCCAACCAACCTTCTGGGCGTTTCC
>NZ_JAAHHX010001083.1:0-1015 GCF_010672065.1 Moorena sp. SIO4A1
ACCACCCATCAACTGAATGTGGCCCAAGAAATTGCTGACCGGGTAGCCATTATTCAACAAGGTCAAATCATTGCTCTGGAACCAACTCGCCAGATTATCCAGCGGTTTTCTGGGTCCACCTATGCGATCGCAATCGAAGGCTGCTTAGACCAGGTACGACTCAGCAAACTGGAGGCATTAGGTGGCGTGGTACAAAAGGGAGAAATTCTTTACCCTGGCACACCAGAAGGTCTTTATCAAGTATTGCAAATCCTCAATCCTTTGCCTTTGGTGCAAGTCAAAAAGGATGAGGCTGATTTAACAAAAGTATTCTTAAAACTAGTGGGATAGAAAAGCCATGCTGCAATTGCTCCGGGCTGAATTCAAGCGTACTTGGACTGAGTTTATCCGCTATCCAGTTGAAGCATTTTCCTCCGTCGCCGTCACAACATTCATTTTTTATGGAATGTTTATCAGCGTTCGCTTTGTTGCTGGGCCCCAACTAAGTGTTGGTAATCGAATTGATACCATTGTCGTCGGTTATGTGCTTTGGGTTTTAGTCTTATCTGTTGTTAATGATATTGCCATTACTTTACAAATAGAAGCCCAAACTGGAACCCTAGAACAAGTTTTCCTTTCATCGTTCAGTGCTGCCAAAGTTTTTTTAGCTAGAACTGTCGTTAGTCTGGCCTTACGTCTTATCTTAAATGTCAGTCTATTGCTGCTGATCACTCTCGTAACTGGAAGCCGTCTCAGCTTTCCTCCCAGTTTACTCTTACCTCTGTGTACCTTGTTACTAGGAGCCTACGGTCTTTCCTTCTTGATGGGTGCTTTGGCCTTAGTGTTCAAGCGTGTCGAGCAAGTGTTAGGACTTTTCCAGTTTACGTTCTTGTTTTTGCTAGCCGTGCCTACAGAAACATGGCTGAGCCGATTCCAAGGGTTAAGACTATTGTTACCAATGACAATGGGTGCAGATGGACTGCGCCAAGTGATGGTAAGCAATCAAAGTTTAGATATCTCGGAGTTTGCCCTTGCC
>NZ_JAAHHX010001084.1:0-1015 GCF_010672065.1 Moorena sp. SIO4A1
TTAAACTCCCCTCAATAAGGGGGCTCTGAAGGGAGTAAAAGTAAAAATCTAGAGAGAGATAAGAAAGATGTCTGGAATCAGAAAATTGCAGAATGCATAATATTTCTGTCCAAATAGCACCAGACATCTCTATCTATTGTGATGAACTTAGAAAGGAATAGGCCCAGGAACTTGAATTCCTTTCTGAACCGCAGGACGTTCTGCAATTTGATTATGCCATGCGATTAAGCTGGAAAACTGATCGAAGCCAAATCCCATACGTTTAGCAGTATAAATCCAACCCCAATGGGCAATATCTACAATGGAGTATTCATCACCGCATAGATATTTTTGCTGCTTCAAACGTTGTTCAAGGACACCATACAACCTTTCAGTTTCTTTGGTATAGCGTTCAATTGCGTAAGGGATTTTTTCAGGAGCAAACAAGGCAAAGTGTGCTCGTTGTCCGAACATTGGCCCAATAGAAGCCGCTTGGAAAAAGAGCCATTGAATTGCTTCCCAACGACCTTCAGTTGATTGCGGTACTAACCGTCCAGTTTTATCTGCAAGATAGAGTAAAATTGCACAGGATTCAAATACCGTTTGTCCAGTTTCTTGATCTACAATTACTGGAACTTTAGCATTAGGATTGAGTGCAACAAATTCTTCTTTAAATTGTTCTCCTTCATAGACATTTATATGCTTGACATTGTAAGGGAGTTCAAGTTCTTCCAAACAAATAGAAATTTTGTGACCGTTTGGGGTATTGTGTGTGTAAAGTTCAATCATTGAAGACTCTTGGGTTGATTAGTGAAATGTTCATTGAAATTGAAAGGAAATCATCAAAATTTAATTGTTTTAAAATAATTAATTAAATCTTGCTTGATTTGTTTTATTTTTTTATCCTCTCAATATCTTTATTTGACTACAATTAATTGTAGCTTAATTCCGGATGATTTATCTTTGTTTTTTGGATAAGTTATTACTCACAAATAATAATGCCAATACAATCACTAATCCGGAATTAAAAATTGAA
>NZ_JAAHHX010001085.1:0-1012 GCF_010672065.1 Moorena sp. SIO4A1
AAGCCCGCCGGTTATTAGACAAAGGTAAAGCTGCGGTATTTCGGATGTATCCGTTCACGATCATATTGAAGACTGCGGTCGATAATCCGACTATCTCACCATGTCAAATCAAGATTGACCCTGGTAGTAAGGTAACTGGATTTGCCTTAGTCCAAAACAATCAGGTGATCTGGGGAATGGAACTAGAGCACAGAGGAGGATTAATCAAGAAAAAACTAGAGTCTAGAAAAGCCGTAAGGCGTGGAAGACGTAGTCGTCACACCCGTTACAGAAAGCCACGGTTTCTTAATCGCAAACGTTCAGAGGGTTGGCTCCCACCTAGCCTAGAACACAGGATTTTGACTATTGAAACTTGGGTAAAGCGATTAATTAAGTTTTGCCCGGTCAATGAGGTTTGGGTTGAAAGAGTTAAATTTGACACTCAAAAAATGCAGAACCCTGAAATCAATGGCGTTCAGTACCAACAAGGCGAACTAGCTGGATATGAGGTTAGAGAGTACTTACTAGAGAAATGGGGGAGAGAATGCACTTACTGCGGTAAACAATCCATCCCCTTGCAAATCGAACACATTCACCCAAAGTCATTTGATCGAACACATTCACCCAAAGTCATTTGGTGGAAGTGATCGAGTCAGTAATCTTTGCTTAGCTTGCGAGAAATGTAATCAACGGAAAGGAAACAAGCCCATAGAGGAATTCCTAAAAAAGAAGCCAAGTTTACTCCAAAAAATCAAAACCAAAGCTAAGCAACCATTACCGGATGCGGCAGCGGTTAATTCAACTCGCAACAAGTTAGTGAAGGTGCTCAAAAAAATAAAACCCATAGTTACTGGAACGGGAGCGCAAACCAAGTACAACCGGACAAAACTAGGATTCCCAAAGGAGCATTGGATTGATGCCGCTTGTGTTGGAGATATTGAGACCTTGGTTTTGAGAACCTCTCAACCACTACTAGTTACCTGTAAAGGTCAAGGAGGTAGGCAAAAAGCCGCACTCAACAAGTATGGCTATA
>NZ_JAAHHX010001086.1:0-1012 GCF_010672065.1 Moorena sp. SIO4A1
ACCAAGTAATGACAGTGAAGAATCCTAGCAATGTCCAGCAGGAGAATTTTTCTGGGTGGTTAGTGGCATCTTTAGCCAAGATGAGTTGAGGGTAATCGGTAATTGGTAACTGACCCAATTATTACTTGATTCCATTTTTTGGGGAAACCAGAGGAGGCTTTGAGTGTATAGCAGTTCTCAACTTAGCCCCCTTTGGTTATGGATCAAAACAGACAAACGCTCCACTCAACCTATGGGCTGTCGCTAATAAACTTCATCATGAGTACCAATTGATTCTAAAAGAATTGCTTGTATTTTTTCATGTTCAACAAATTTAAAAATAATTCTTAAGTCATATCCAACACTACAAGCCCAAGAATCTTGAAGATTGCCTTTTAATTTATGGGTTCGTAATCGAGGGTCAAATGGTTCTATACATAATAATTTTAGCGTGTTTTGAAGGTTTTGAGCGGTTTGGGGTTGTTTTTTGACAAGTTTTTTCGCCTCCCGAACAAAGGCACTGGAACGTAGTAATACAAACGTCACGAGAGAATTTCCTCCATCAGCTGTTCAGGAGTAACGGGTTGACATTTTCCTTCGGCAAACTCTTGTTGAGCTTCTTTAACATCTCTAACTCTCTCTGCTCTTCGGCGATCGCGAAGACGATTTATTAAAATACTAATTAGATTTTCTTGATCCTCTAAGGGAAGTTCATTCGCTGCTTCTAATATTTCTGAAAAGGTAGTTTTTGTCATGATGATTTTTATTTTAGGTAAACTTAGTTTTCTTCATTATAGCAATTCTCTATCCCATGAGGTAAGCTTACTTCATAAATACCATAAATACTATAGATTTTTCATCCACCACGATTGACAGTTATAATTTAATCATTAATCATAATATCGGCTTACCACTGCCAGCATTATCTGAAACAGATAAGGAGTGCGATTGTAATGCTTCAAGCTTTACCAACGTTTATAATTGTTGATCAGTTTATTACCCAGTATGTCCTCTGGCGCACTCAGAACACCTC
>NZ_JAAHHX010001087.1:0-1012 GCF_010672065.1 Moorena sp. SIO4A1
CAATGGTTCTGGCAATAGCCATAGATTAACCCCTCCTGCTAAAGCCATGTGACATTCTTGCGATCGCAAGCTTTGGCAGGCTTGATGGATAGCAACGAGAGAAGAAGAACAGGCTGTATCTATTGCCATAGAAGGGCCAGTTAGTCCCAGCGTGTAGGATAAACGACCTGCTGCAGCATTCAATGGTAATCCAGTGATTCTATAGGGTGCAACATTACTTTCTCTAGCTTGTCCGGTAATCACCTGATACTCGCAATTAGTAATACCTACAAATACTCCTGTTAAACTATTATGCAATCTATGAGGAATATATCCAGCATTTTCCAGTGCTTCCCAACTTACTTCCAATAGTAGGCGATGTTGTGGGTCAATGCTGATAGCTTCTCGCTCTGAAATACTAAAAAACAGAGGATCAAATTGGTCTATATCTTCCTGTAAAAATCCTCCAGAGCGGGTATACATTTTTCCTGGAGTTTCTGGGTTTGGGTCGTAGTAGTTATCAACATTCCAGCGTTTTGGAGGAATTTCCCTAATTGCATCCACTCCATCAGACAGTAATTGCCATAATTTTTGGGGGCTATCAGCTCCTCCAGGAAAGCGACAAGCCATACCAACAACTGCAATTGGTTCTGTTTTAGTATACTCTAGTGCCTCTATTCTATTTTTTGCTTCCTTAAGTGCTAAAAGTACTTGTTTTGATGCAGATAGGTTTTCTTTTTTATCTGGTGAATTGTTCATTTCTAATTTTCATACAGTAAAGTCTTTAAGTCGGCTAATTCCTGAATAATTGAAGATTCAACATCTTCTTCTGGTAAATTTTCTATTTCTAAAATTTTGCTTACTTTCTGTTCTTGAGCACAAGATAACTGTGACTGCTCTCTTTTCTTTATTTTCCAACCAAGTACTTTTGAAGAAATGTAGTCGGCTAAACTAACAATATTTGAAAATTCAAAAGCTAACGTTGTAGGCAGAGAACAATTCAAGCTTTTTTGGAGTTGAGTTCTCAGTTCCA
>NZ_JAAHHX010001088.1:0-1011 GCF_010672065.1 Moorena sp. SIO4A1
TCGCTAGCTAGCATCAGGTGATAATTATTAACTGTGCTTGATATGTCAGCATTAGGATAAAGGTTTTTCAGTAAATAATCATTCATGCCCACCCCAGCATAAACTCCTATTAAACCCTCATAGGTATCTGGATTATAACCACCTCTCTCTATTGTTTCCCAAGCACATTCAAGGAACAAACGTTGTTGCGGGTCTATTTCTTCAGCTTCTTTGGGACTATAGCTAAAGAAATTAGCATCAAACATATCAACGTCCGAAAGAAATGCACGAGCTTTAACATAGTTAGGATTATTCAGTAGTTCAGTTTTAACACCGGACTCTAGCAATTCTTGATCTGAAAAAAAAGATATAGATTCAACACCATCTTTAAGATTATGCCAAAATTGATTGGTGTCTTCAGCTTGTGGAAAACGACCACCAATTGCTACAATTGCTATCCCTAAATTATCTGTCAAATCTTGTTCATCTTGTCTTTCCATTTTTTCAATTTCCTAATTTTTATTTACTATTATAAGTTAAAAAATACTTGAAAAAAATAAAATTAATTATTCTCTAATTAATTTTATTTTTTGAACGATGCCTTTGCCTGCGTTCTAGCCTCTGCTGCATATTTTTTTTACCTTCTTTCAAGTTAGAATCGCGGACTTCCCTTACTTCAGTTAGATTTTTTGTTTCGGGAGTTTCCGATTTTAGATACTGACTTAAATAATAAATATTTGGATATTTTAAAAGTTCTACTACTTGTAGCTCCATCTTAAATAGTTCTTGTAATTTACTACTTACTTGAACTAATAGTAATGAATTGCCTCCTACTTCAAAGAAATTATCATAAATTCCCACTTTTTCTATCTGAAGTACATCTTGCCAAACTCGAGCAATATGTTGTTCTATTTCAGTTTTAGGTACTACATACTCAGTATTAGCTCTATTATTAATATTTGGATTGGGCAACTTTTTACGGTCTACCTTACCATTAGGAGTTAATGGCAAAGCCCCTAACATTACAAAAAG
>NZ_JAAHHX010001089.1:0-1010 GCF_010672065.1 Moorena sp. SIO4A1
TCAGATGATGTCAATGATTTTGATAACTGTAAGAATGTTGTAGCGTTTAAACATCAGCAAACAGGAATTCTTCATTGTTATCATGACAAACGCTTTGAGATTGAAAAGGCTTTGTCAAGTTTTCGTGTCGCCATACAAATTGATGCTGACACCAGGATTATAGGTAGCTTACCTGAAACCATTGAAGTATTGCCCGGAATTACAGCAGGACATCAAGCAAATCTTGTCAAGCATGTAGAAAAGTATAATCCGGAAAGATTAAAGCCCCTTAAACAGATAGCCTCTAAGTTAGATATCCCATTAGACAAGGCAATTTATATAGGAGAATCTTTAGTTTTTGTTTCTAGAGATGGTGGCAAAGAAAAAGAATTTATTAAACAATGGGGTATGATCGGGCGCTATTTTGAGTTAAAAGGTATTCATGGTGGCGAAGGCATTATCTTAGGACTGGCGGCTGCTAAGGCTGGATTGACGATTAGCAGAAGTTCTAGCTGGGACAGGATTAATGAAGTCAAGAAACATCTGGATGCTTCTCATGAGAAAACACAGAAAACGTTTTGGGATTCCTTGAAACGCAAACTGGGCTATCACTATAATTTTAATCGAGCCAGGGTAGCAGCATTAAAAGATTTTGAATTTTACTACCGATAATATAGCATTTGGTGAGGTACTTTCGTCCTAGGTTTTAGGGAGTAGGGAGTCGGGAGTCGGGAGTCGGGAGTCGGGAGTCGGGAACTTCCGATCACGGAACAGCTATGCAGTGAGGTTTTGGGGGTAACCCCCAAGACCTCACTGGCTTGGTTTCCAAGGGGCTGCGTGCCCAACTTGCTTCCCCACACAGCCCCAAAAGCATGAGAGACCGCATCAATAAGCCATTTGGTCATCGAACAATCTAGCTTTTTTAGTCTAATGAGGTACAAAAGATTTTTACCATCTTACCTCTTACCTCTTCTGACTTCACTGCTCCCTGCTCCCTGCTCCCTGCTCCCTGCTCCCTACTCCCTAAAAAC
>NZ_JAAHHX010000109.1:0-13584 GCF_010672065.1 Moorena sp. SIO4A1
TGGGTTGAAGGTTATTGGGTTGAAGGTTATTGGGTTGAAGGTTATTGGGTTGAAGGTTATTGGGTTGAAGGTTATTGGGTTGAAGGTTATTGGGTTGAAGGTTATTGGGTTGAAGGTTATTGGGTTGTTCGCGAACAACCTGTAACTTGCTAACCTGTAACGGTTCCTCCAACTCTTTAACCTGTAACGGTTCCTCCAACTCTTTAACCTGTAACGGTTCCTCCAACTCTTTAACCTGTAACTCGTCATAGTTATTGAAGTCAGATAAGTCAAAGGTAACTGTGACACTGGCTTCGACAGTGCCTCGATGTTCTTTATTGTGGTTAACTAAATCAGGAAGGCGTTCAGCTCGCATTCCTTTGGAACTGGCGATACCAAGACAAAATAGAAGAGCATCAAGGATGTTGGATTTGCCTGACCCGTTTGGCCCAGAAATTACGGTAAATCCTTCCAGGAGGGGGATTTTTGTGGTGCCGCCGAAGGATTTGAACCGCGAGAGTTCCACTCGCTTGATGTGTACCATAGGCGTTTCTGGGTTTAGGTTAACCGGTTGGTCACACAGAGTGTGCGTACTGAACACATTGCTGATCAGCGTAGCATGGGCAATAGGCAGATGGCGCAACTGATGGGTTAAAAGATGTAAATGGGTTAACCGATGGAATGGATGGGGGGACGGAAGGGGGACAGTGTGGGGCTGCAATTAAAATGCTCTATACTATATCAAAAAAACCAATAACTAATGACTAGTGACTAATCACCAATGAGTTAACAAACTAATATTTCACTAATAGTTCAGTATGTCATCGCCGTGAAACAAGCTATATAATCACTCCTTGAACCCATTGGTAATACTTGCGTCGTGATTGCAATCTATCCAGGCAGCTTCGATCCCATTACCCTAGGACACCTTGACATCATCCAGCGTGGCTGTAGACTCTTTGATAAGGTGATTGTGACGGTGCTGCGCAATCCAAATAAATCTCCCTTGTTCACAGTGCTTGAGCGAGTCGAGCAGATTAAACTTTGCACCCAAGACTTACCTAATGTGGAAGTGGACAGTTTCACCGGTTTAACGGTGGAATATGCCAAACTGAAGAAAGCTCAAGTACTGTTGCGAGGGTTAAGGGTGCTTTCTGACTTTGAGAAGGAACTCCAGATGGCTCATACTAATCATACCCTCTGGGATGAAATCGAAACGGTTTTTCTCGCCACCTCTAACGAATATAGTTTCTTGAGTAGTAGCGTAGTCAAAGAGATTGCCAAATTTGGCGGCTCCGTCGATCATCTTGTCCCCCAACAGGTTGCCTTAGATATATACCGATGTTACGCCAAGAATCATCCCGGTACGACCCACCCGAGCAAAACAAACCCCCAAACCCTACTGAATCCTTTAATCCTGGATCAGGAGACATAGATATTCAGGGGCAATTTAACTATATCGAGGACATAATCTTCGATAGCCCCCACATCCCCTTTACCCGGCGCACCCTGATTGATGAAGAACTGTTGCTGGCTCAACTCGACTTGGTGCGGGAAAATTTGCCCTTAGCTTTTCAACAAGCTACTAGAATAATTGAAGAACACGATGCAATAATCCAGCAAGCTGAACAGTACGCTCAAGAAATCATTGAGACAGCTCAGCGGCGTGCTGAAATGATTTTAGATGAACTCGGTATTATTCAGCAAGCGGAACACGAAGCCCAACAAATCAGCCAACAAGTTCAAAAAGAGTGTGAGGCGATGCACAAGCAAACGGTATCGGAGCTTGAGCAGATGCGCCGCAAAGCCCAGCAGGAACTGGAGCAAATGCGCCAAATGACCCTAGCGGAGTGTGAGGAAATTCAAAATGGGGCAGATGCCTACGCTGACGGAGTGCTCTACAATATTGAGCAGCACCTCAGTGACATGCTTAGAGTAATTCGCAATGGACGTCAGCAACTCAATGGTCCTGTCAAACCCCAAAACTCTGGCAAGAAAGATAATGGTAAGAAAGACAATGGTAAGAAAGACAATGGTAAGAAAGACAATGGTAAGGGGGGTTCACGCTCACCTAAAACCCCATCGAAGTCAAAAAAAGGATGAACGAAGGATTAAGGATTAAGGATTAAGGATTAACTAAGAACTAAGGACATTTCTAGAACTTATTAGGTACAGTATTTTTTGACGCTTATTACCTGAAAACCCTCTTTTATATTGCCTTTTGCATTAAAAGGATAATAAGTTTCGATAATCGTTATTATAATTGCAATATTTAATTTATTCGGTTGTTAAAGAGCCGCTACGCGATTGGCCGTAGGTCACGCTACGCGAACGCATTTTTGATGGAGAATCAGTTTAAGCCCTAATTTAGGATAACACTGGATGTTTAACCCTTACCGCCATACACAAGAGTTAGAGCGACCTTTTTCCTTTGAGCGCCTGTATCGTCATCCTGGTTCCCTTAGTCCCTACGATCAAGGTGGTACTCGCAAACGAATTGCGATTATCGGTGGAGGAATTGCTGGGCTTGTTAGTGCTTATGAACTCAGTCAACTCAACCATCAAGTTACTATATTAGAAGCTGATTCTCGCCTTGGAGGAAGAATTAAGACTCATTATTTTAGTGATGGTACTTATGGGGAATTAGGCGCAATGCGAATTCCTACTAGTCATGGCTGCACATTACACTATATAGATAAATTTAATTTACCAAAAAGACCTTTTATTAATTACAATCCCGGCGCTTTTTCTTATCTACGGGGTAATAAAACTCGTTTAGATAGTTACCAAGAGTTGTTTGGTGTTTACAAGTTAACCCCTGATGAGCAACAAGACCCAGGGGTAATTTACGACCAGTTATTGGAAGAATTAATCGATTCTTTGACTGAAAAAGAGAAATGGGAGTTATTTGCACCCACTTTTACCAGTGATCAAGTTAGAAAATGGGATACCCTAACGGTTACCGACTATTTTCGCAGTCATCTTTCTCCCGATGCTTTTGAGTTACTCGGTCATGCTACTGGAGCAATTCATTACGACAAAGTATCTCTGTTAAATGGTTTAATTGACTTCTTTGCTTGGCATCGAGTAGAACAATATGAGCTAATCGGAGGACTGGAAACGTTAATTAAGGCTTTGGTTAAAAGCATATCAGGCATAATCCAGACTGAAGCCAGAGTAACAACTATAGAAATGACCGATAGAGGGGTTAGGCTGGTCTGGAATAAGCTGGATAAGCAACAAACCGCTGAATTTGACTATATTATCTGTACCATTCCTGCTACTGCTCTGGCTCAGATTAATTTTGACCCTAGTTTACCTAGCCAACAACGGGAAGCTATTAACAATTTGGGGTATTGCAGTGCCAGTAAAACTCTATTACACTGTACCGCTCGTCCTTGGGAATTTGCCGATCATGTCTATGGGGGTGGTAGCTTTACGGATTTAAATTTCGAAAAGTGTTGGTATCCTTCTGATAATGCTCAATTAGACTCAACAAACATTTCTCAACCTCACTTTATTGCTAAAGATAAGGATATTTCTTATCAGCCATCAGTATTAACGGCTGCTTATCGCTGGGAAGATAATTCCAGGAAATTTAGGACTTTAGAGGAAACAGCTAAAACCGATTTAACCTTAGACGAAGTTTCCCAACTGCATCCTGAGATTAAAGACTATACTGATGATATTATTCATAGTATTTGGGATGAAGATAATCAGTCTGGTTCTGGTTCTTATGCCTATTTTGCTCCAGGGGATCGGGAGAACTATCAACCATTACTTGGTCAAGCTTATCCAGTAGATAATCCCCGTGTTTTCTTTGCAGGGGAACACTTGGCAATTAATCATGCTTCAGTTCAAGGAGCGGTACAAACAGCTGTTTCAGCAGTTATTGATCTTCTCGAAAGTTCTATTTTTGAGATTTAATCGATTCTATTTATTTTCCTGGCTTCTCAAGCACTACCTAAACTAGATAAAGGCAAAAACAACAATAATGGATGCTCTTTAGTTCCTTCAAACCCGTATCTATCATAATAAGCCAGAAGTTCAATCTTTTTCAATTAAAAAAGCCTGATGCCGTTGGATAGCTTCTTTTAAATGCTTATTAGGGGCAGGCGGATTTTCAATCAGACTAAAAATTATATCCGCATCTTGGGGTGATAAGTGAATCACCTGTTCTGCATTAATCACTTTTTGGGCTTCTTTAACCTGAGCATGAACCATAAATTGATTTAAGGTTGCCCCCGTTAAATCCGCAGCCTTTTGTAAAGTATCTTTGACCGATGCAGGAAGCCTAGCTGTCACACGAGTATCATTAGGAGTGGTACTTGCCATCTGAATTTATGCCTCAATTTCTTTCATTATAGCAATTCTCTATCCCATTAGGTACCAAGGGATCCCCCTAAATCCCCCTTAAAAAGGGGGACTTTGAGGTTGATCAGCGTACCTGGTAAATGCCATAAAGACTATATAACAGAATAGTGTCATTTTGTCACCATAAATTTCAGCTTCAAGAAGAACGATCTATGACTCAAGCCAAAGCCGAACAGAAATTATACAGCTTTGATGAATTTATCAGCTGGTATCCCGAAAACTCAGAAGTCCGGTACGAACTGTATGATGGAGTAATTATCGAAATGCCCAAGCCAAAGGGGAAACATTCAAATCTAACCGGTTCTCTGATCGAGCAACTATTGATAGTTATCAGGCAGATAGACAAAGGAGGCATTTGGACTATTCCTAGAGAGTCAATTGTTAAACCAAAACGGGAAAACTCAGGTTATGAACCGGACATTATTGTTTTGAATCAAGACGTTATGGGGGCGGAATCTCGGTGGGAAAGCGAATCAATTATTCAAAATCCTGATTCCGTCAAATTAATCGTCGAAGTTGTTTCAACTAATTGGCGTGACGATTACTACAATAAGCTTAGAGATTATGAAGAGATGGGGATCGAAGAATATTGGATTATCGATTATGCCGCATTGGGGGCGAGAAAGTTTATCGGCAACCCCAAGCAACCCACATTTTTTGTTTGTCATTTAGTTGACGGCGAATATCAGATGACGCCCTTTACGGGAAATACTCCCATTGTTTCCACGACTTTTCCCCAGTTCAAGTTATCCGCACAGCATATTTTTAACCTAGCTTTGTAGGAAAAAAATAGCCAGCAGCATTCATCTCAAGCTATTTTGTGTGACCACTATCGACTGGAAGAGTGATATCATGTCCGGATAATTAGAGATAAAAAACCTTCTTCCTTGAAACCTTACTTCTTTACTTCTGCCTTGTGCCTTCTGCCCTCTGCCTTCGATTCGACTAGAGTGTAAGTATTCAACTGAACATGATATCAGATCATCCCACGGCTACGCCTTGAGCTTACCAACCTCACAGTTGGGCATTTCTGCCCCAGTCAAAACCCTTGCGGTCATGAGTTTTACTGAGAAGTTAAATCTTTTTAACTAAAAAAAGCCTGATGTGGTTGGATAGCTTCTTTTAAGAGTCTAGAAGAAATAACGTGAACTATTGCTAAAATTCAGGAAAAGCATATCATATGTCTGCTAAGGATTATTTTCATGAAGCTGTCAAAGGAGGACTAATTAAGGATGGATGGATTATCACTCACGATCCACTCTACCTGGATTTTGATAACGCTCGTATTCAAATAGATCTGGCAGGAGAGAAACTAATTGCAGCGGAGCAAGGTCTTGAAAAAATTGCTGTTGAGGTGAAAAGTTTTATCGGTTCTTCTACAATTTATGAATTTTACTTAGCAGTGGGACAATGTTTAAGTTATCGAATTGCCTTAAAAGCGCAACAACCGGAACGTAAACTTTATCTAGCCGTTCCTACTTATACTTACGAAGAGTTTTTTCGTCGTCCTTTCGCACAACAAACGATTAAAGAATCTCAAATACACCTATTGGTATATGAGCCAAATCAGGAGGTAATTTTGCAGTGGATAAGTTAATTCAGTATCGTCGTTTGATTCAGGAAACCTTGGAAAAGCATAGTCTGGTTAAGTTAGCCAATGAAGATATCAAAGTCTATAAATTCTTCGATCCTGAGCAAGATCATTATCAAGTCTTTCATGCAGGATGGCAAAATTATCGTCGTGTTTTTGGACCTTTGATTCACATTGATATTATTGATGGAAAAATCTGGATTCAACATGATGGCACCGAGTTTGGGGTGGCGAATGAGTTACTTGAATTAGGGATACCGAAACAAGATATTGTCCTAGGGTATCATGCCCCATTTATGCGTCAATTTGATGGATTTGCTGTTGGTTAGAAAGTAGATATTTATGGTTTTTTAGGGAACAGGGAACAGGGAACGGGTGCGTCCCTATCTCCCTATCTCCCTATCTCCCTATCTGCCTATCTCCCTATCTCCCCACCAATTACATTTGAGTCCGACGCCAAAAAAAGCCCTGGGATCAGAGGGGATTCCTGCTCCCTAAAAACCAATAATTTGTAGCTCAGTTAATAAAAAAATCAGGTAAATTTATTAGACAGAATTGAGTCTAAAAATGGTTAATAAAACTAATTGCAAATAAATGTAAAATATTTTAATTAACCCTTGCATTTTTTCGAGGATTTATCTATACTATAGAAGGTAAAGACTGATACTAATAACCGCGCTGGTCATGCCCGTTAATCATATCCAGCGCGGTTTTCCTCCCACCTAAATAGGAGCTACTTCCATGATGCCAAAAAAATCACGATATTCAACCAATGACTCATTATGGTTCAAACTATTCAAGCTCAAGATCTTAGCCTAGAAGAACTGCAAGAACACTTTGGACTACAACTAACAACCGATAGTCAGTTTTTTCCAGATTGGCAAGACAACTTACCGTCTTTAACGGATGAGGAAAAACGTTCTCTGGAAAGAGTCCGCAGTAACTACTTTAACTTGGTTAATCGCCGCCCTCTCTTAGAAGAGGCTGTAAAAATGGTGGTTCTATCACCATTACTCGATCTCGCTGGATTCTTTCAACCCCCCTTTTCAATCAAAACTGAAACTTCTGTGGCAATTGCTGCTGAAGACAATCGAGTAATTGTAAGAGGCAGGATAGATGTTTTAGTAGTGCGACAGAGACTTTGGATACTGGTGATCGAATCCAAAAGTACCAAGTTTGATGTGATGGCAGCACTGCCTCAAGCTCTAGCTTATATGCTGGATGGATCCAACAGTGACAAGCCAAGGTTTGGTTTTCTAGTCAATGGGAGAGAGTTTGTGTTTGTTAAACTCCAACCAGCAGATGTTCCCATCTATGGTCGTTCCTACGCCTTATCTATTGACAGGGAAAATGAACTGGAGCAAGTTTTAGCTGCTCTCAAAGCTATTGGTCAATTGGTATTAGATTAACGTTTGATGTTTATCCACAATCCGAAATCATAGAAGATTCACGATGGCTGTTACTCTCCTACTCCAACAACTTACCGTTCCCCCAGGCCAAAGACTATTGATTCATAACCTAGAGTGGGCTCAATTTGAGTCTGTTCTGGAAGAACTAGGGGAACATCGCTCTGCCCGTATTGCCTATAGCCACGGAACCTTAGAAATCAGAATGCCTACCCCAGAACAGGAAGTCGATAAAGAACTGCTCGGTGATTTAGTGAAAATTTTGCTTGATGAGTTAGAAATCGACTGCGAGTGCTTTGGTTCCACTACCTTCAAGGGAGAAAATATGGACAGTGGCATTGAACCAGATCAATGCTTCTACATCCAAAACCACGCTAGAATGCGAGGCAAGCGGCGCGTCGATCTCACTATTGACCCACCGCCAGATCTAGCCATTGAAGTGGATGTTACCTCCAAGACTCAACTGGATGTCTATGCCAACTTAGGTGTGCCTGAACTCTGGCGCTATGAAAAAAATCAACTCAGGATTGACCTATTGCAAGGAGGTGAGTACCGGCAAGTTACCACCAGTCCCACCTTCCCCAGATTACCGATTCGGGACCTGGTAGCAGAGGTTTTAGCTCAAAGCCGTGAAACCGGGAGAAGTCCTGCATTACGAGCCTTTCGCCAAAGACTAAAGCAACTGCTTCAATAAATTGATAGTTTAGTTTTGGGGGATAAACCGATAGGAATCAGTAATGGAATTGACTTCTAAAACACTACCCAAACTAATTGAATAGCATTTCTAAATAGGTCATGAATAATATTGCTAATTTCTCATAACATCAAAAATTATTCGGAGCTCTTTACTACTGTTACCTGCTCCCTGCTCCCTGCTCCCTGCTCCCTGCTCCCTGCTCCCTTTTACCATCACTCTTATGTTTACATCTAAAAAAAAATGCTATATATGATATCAATCAAGAGTTTATTAAACAATGGAAAAACTAAATCACTATAGAGAATTAGTCAAAAAAATCATCAATGAATACGGGCAATATAAACCTAAATGTCAATAACTCACCGCTAAGTCCTATGGGACTATAGCGGGAGCTTGTAGAAGCTCATAGTTGACCAGACTGAGACTTAGATTAGGTCTACGTTATTTGAGTTATAACACCTGTAGGTGCGTGCCAGCCTTCAGCTCTGTTGTTAACAATTAAACATCTGTAGCGAGTTAAGGAAGTGTTGTTAACCTCTCAAGCTCTTATAACATTGTCGAGGCAAACTTTACCCACATCGTGGAGTGTTCAAAGTAATGCGAGTTTTCGTTTTAGATCAAAATAAAAAACCCCTGGATCCATGCCACCCGGCACGAGCTAGGGAACTACTTAAGAAAAGAAGGGCTAAAGTATTTAAGCGCTATCCATTCACTATTATCATGCAGGACAGAAGTGTTAATAATTCTGTAACTCATCCACACAGAATCAAAATAGATCCTGGTTCAAAAACAACCGGAATAGCTGTTATTCAAGAACAGACTGGACGAGTGACAAGTGCATTAGAAATTAACCATCGAGGACAGAGTATCAAGAATTCTTTAGAATCCAGAAGAGCCTTAAGGCGAGGTAGGCGAAACAGAAAAACTCGTTACCGCAAGCCTCGATTTCTTAATCGGAAGCGCCCAGAAGGGTGGTTACCTCCGTCACTAATGAGTCGAATATTTAACGTTGAGACTTGGGTAAGACGACTGAGGAAGTTGTGTCCAGTGACTGCAATATCTCAAGAGCTAGTGCGGTTTGATACTCAGAAGATGCAAAATCCAGAAGTATCAGGTGTTGAATATCAACATGGCGAGCTATACGGGTTTGAGGTTAAAGAGTACCTTCTTGCCAAATGGGGACACAGTTGTGTTTATTGTGGTGCTATGAATACGCCCTTAGAAGTTGAACACATTGTCCCAAAATCAAAAGGTGGCAGCAATCGGGTCAGCAACCTAACCCTTGCTTGTCGGTGTTGTAATCAGAAAAAAGGTAATGACCCCATTGAAAAATTTTTAAAGAAAAAACCAGCAATTCTCAAAAAAGTATTAGCTAAAGCAAAAATTCCTTTAAAAGATGCCGCAGTCGTCAACTCAACCCGTTGGGAATTATGGAGAAGACTACAATCAACTGGATTACCCGTCGAAACAGGCTCGGGTGGATTGACTAAGTTTAATCGCAAGACTAGGGGTCTCGGAAAAACTCACTGGATCGATGCTCTTTGTGTTGGTAAAACCACCCCTGAGCAAATATTACTGAACGGAACAAAGCCACTAACAGTAACAGCTAAAGGTCATGGTATTCGTCAAAGGTGCCGACCTAATAAATACGGGTTTCCAAAGGCTCATGCTCCTTCTGCTAAGTCGTTTAAAGGCTTTCAGACAGGAGATATCGTCAAAGCTGACATAAAGAAAGGAAAATATGCCGGGCAGTATACAGGACGGATAGCTATTCGTTATCGTCCAAGTTTTGTACTTCAGACTCCCGAGAAGAAGTTCGATGTTCATCCAAAGTATCTGAGAATAATATTTAAAGCTGACGGATACGAATATGCGTCTAACTAGCAATGATTCGCGCTTCGCTCAATTTATTGACCTGCGGGAATTCCCCTCCCGCTAAAACTAACGTTTATAACGGGAGTCCCCTTCCCGTATTTAAGATGGAGATATTGAAGTCCAAAAAATCTTTGATGTTCAAGGAGATCACTATCAACTAATGAACGTGGGGTGGCATGGAAATCGGCGTTTAAGAGGCTGTGTTCTCCAAATTGACCTTAAAAACGACAAAATTTGGATACAACATGATGGCACAGAAATTGGCGTTGCTAATGAATTAGTAGAATGGGGTGTTCCCCCTGAAGATATTGTCTTAGCCTACCATGCTCCTTATAAACGCCAATATACTGGATTTGCTGTTGATTGATTAAATATAGCAATTCTATTTTCCATGAAGTGAAAAGGGCTCCCCCTAAATCCCCCTTAATAAGGGGGACTTTAATGCAATAATCGCTAGAAATAAATAGGAGATTTTAACAATGCCTAGTTTAACAGTAAAAGACTTAGAAAAACTGCAAGCTGAACATCCTGATTATCAGATGGAACTAGTGGATGGAGAAATTCTTGTTATGAGTCCTTCAGGTATAGAATCGGATGAAGTAGCTGCTGCTATTGTTACCCAGTTATCAAACTGGGTACGACCTCGTAGACTAGGCAGGGTAACTGCTTCTAGTGGTGGTTTTCATTTACCTAACGAAGATGGAGATGTTCGCGCTCCCGATGCTTCTTTTATCCTAGCCGAACGTTTACCTCGCACTACAGAAGGTTACGCGGAGTTAGTTCCTGACTTGATGTTTGAGGTTAAATCTAGAACTGATAGTTTGGCTAAATTACGTCAGAAGATCCAGCAATTTCTGGAATTGGGAACTAAAATTGGGGTGTTAGTCGATCCGAGAACTCGCACCATGGAAGTTTATCGCCTTAATAGAGATAAAGTTGTGCTGGGAGATGGGGATGTGCTGCAAGTGCCAGAATTGCTTCCTGGTTGGGAATTGCCTGTGGTGGAAGTGTGGGCACCTGAGTTTGATTGAGAAGACTGTTTATTCTTCTCAAGTATTAGATTAAGTTTGAATATTTGTAAGGGATTGAATATGATTATATCAAATATCAAAATTAGTCAAACTTCTCAAGACATTTTGATAAAAGCGGCGGCGAAAAAACGAATGTCTGTAGAGGAGCTGGCTTCAGAAATATTAAATGAAGCTATTCAAAATAAGCTTTCCGAAATTGTCACTATTGGTGAAGTCAAAAAGGAATATTCCTCTAATCCATTGGCAAACAAGCAGCCCTACGCATACTATGCTGATCCTGAAGAGCCAGCTATCCCTCTAGAAGACTGGGATATAGAGAATAGTTATGAAGAGGTTTTATGATTGTTCTGGACACTCATATTTTTGTTTGGTGGAATCAGAACGATCCTAAAGTGACGTACTCCTTATAAACTGTCCTCTGGTAACAGAGGCATTGACTCTAACATCTACTATTGAGATCTAGCGATGAAAAAAATTTTGGTATTATGGACAACTTTTCGATCAACATCCACCGCTTTTAAAATGATGATGCAAGCAAGGGGAGACTTTATTGTTCTTCATGAACCCTTTAGCCTATACTATTACGGTAGCGAGGAAAGGAAATCTGATCGCTGTGCAAAAGCTGAGATTAATCCAGCTTATAATTTTCAACCCCTATTCCAAGACCTAATCAATAAGGCTCAAAGCCAACCTGTCTTTATTAAAGATATGGCTTTATATATTTACGATCGAGCCGATGAAGCTTTTTTATCCCACTTTAACCACACTTTCCTTATTCGTCATCCTGCCAAAAGCCTTCCTTCTCTATTTGCCGGTTGGCCTGACTTCCACTTAAGTGAAACTGGGTATGCAGAACTTTACCAATTGTTTGAAGTCACCAAAGCCTTTCTGGGACAAGTCCCCCCCCTCATTGACTCAGATGACTTGGTACAAAAACCAGAGGCCACGATTAAAGCTTACTGTGATGCTGTAGGAATTCCGTTTATGCCCCAAGCGTTAAAATGGAATCCTAAGATATGCTCTAAAATATGGACTCTTCCATGGGAAGGAGATTGGCACACTTACTTACAATCGAGTCGGGAATTTAAAGAAAGGGACAGAAAAAATTACGTTAGTGTTGAAAACAATGAACACTTGAAGCAGACCTATGACTACTGTTTACCTTATTACCAAAGACTTTATGAACATCGACTGCGGATTGAATAACCACTTTTAACTACAGACTTTAAGCAATGAAAAGAGTAGTTTTTATCCTTCGTAGGGGAAATGGGTAGTGGTGCATTGTAATGATATCGGTAACGGTATGGTTAGGGTTTCAGCCCCCACCCACCATCACTATGCAGGACTACCTAATCTTCTAAGTCATCAATAGAAACTTTACACTTAAACCTGTTTTTTTGCAAATCGTTTATTATTTCGTTTATTCTAGATTTGTTAATCATTGTTATTTACATCCTTTTTAACATCGAATTCCAATTCTTCGAGCCGTTATAACCAAACAAATCTTGATAGTGAGTATCAATTAAGTACTCATTTTTGTGCTGCATCAGCCATTTTTTTAGTAAATCAAGCTTACCTTTCATCCGTTCAATAAATTCTTTATCTTCCCAATCTGACCAAGCCTCCCATAAAGCTTTATTTGTGTCTTCAATAATTAAATAATCTCCATTTTGTAAGCCATTGTGATGAAAATAATTCAGGATACCGACTAAATTAACATGAGCATCTTCTATGATTAACCAAGGATGAGGAAGTGTAGAAAGCAGTGTGGTGGATAAAACCATATCGATCTGGTGACAATCACCTTCCAAAAATTTTATATTGGGTTGGGCTTTGGCTTTTTCATCAAGTAAGGATAAATCGATATCAACAGAGTAGAGAAGACCTTCAATTTCAAATAACTTCAACTGATCTGCTAACCATACTGCACTTCCTCCAGTATCTGCACCAAGTTCAATAATTGTCTTTGGTTGGAGTTCGTAAATGAGCATTGGATAAAGGGCAATTTCTATAGGACTTTTGTCCATTGGTATCCCTTTCCAGGTTTGTAAATGATAGTTTTCAGTCAGAGGTCTCCAAATACCCTTGGGAAGGGAGGAGATATCTTCTCGATCAGAAATTTTGACAAGTCTTTTATTCTGTGAGATGTCTTGATCAGATCTAATGGATTGATCAGCACTTTGATTCTTCATTGCGATCACTCCTCAAACAGATTTAACTTTTGGTGATCGTATTTTCCCCTCTTCAATACCAACCCCATCTTCATTCCACTGCCAATCAAAAGCATAGATCCAATACATAATCCCAGACATCCTAGTATTGTGAGGCGTGTTAGCAGGTACTTTGAAGAATTCACCAATGGAAGGATGGTGAGTTTTACCTTGAAAATAAACTTCTAATTCCCCTTCTATCATGATAATAAATTCATCAGCTTTATGACCTGGATTTGACCAAAACTCTACAGAATTTGTTCTATATAACTCGCATTTAAAACCTTTTGGTTCCTGACGGGGTGACGAAACAGGCTGAAATGCTTGCTATGTAAAGCTAGTAGCATTTTGTGGTAAAAAAAAGTAGGTCTCTAAATTTGCAACAAGACCTACGTATTGACAATGTTCCCAACATTCTACC
>NZ_JAAHHX010001090.1:0-1010 GCF_010672065.1 Moorena sp. SIO4A1
AACAACACGAAAAACGATCTTATAGGCATTAGTTCAAAGTACTGACGTACCAATATGCTCTGGAATAACTTTTGTCAGTCAATCAGGATGCGACCAAGGAACTCAATGTTACCATCCGGTAAGTAACGAGCTAAATCCCCTGTTTTATATAATTTTGACTTTTGACTCTCTTGGTGCGCGTTCCCTTGCGTCTTTCGCCGACGCGGGGTCGCACCGCTTTTGACTTTTGACATATCAAAGGGGTTAGGGATAAACTTTTGTTCTGTCAATTCGGGACGGTTGAGATAACCTAAGGCTAGGGAAACTCCCCCGATATACAACTCACCAGGAATTCCCACGGGTACAGGTTGTGCGAATTGATCTAATAGGTAAATCTGAATGTTAGCAATGGGACGACCAATAGGTGGTAGTGCTGGCCAAGTGTCAGTAGAACCGGTTAAGGTAAATACTGTAACTACAACATGAGTTTCTGATGGTCCATATTGATTATGAAGGGAACAATCTTTTAGCTGGGAGAAAAAGCTGGCGATCGCTGGAGTAATTTGCAACTGTTCCCCTCCTGTTATTACTTCCCGCAGACTGGTGGGCATCAATCCCAAAGTTTGAGCGGTCTCTGCTAACTGCTGTAAAGCAACAAAAGGAAGAAACAGTCTTTCTACTTGTTTTGCTCTTACCAAATGTAGTAAAGCAACAAGGTCTCGTCGCAGTTCTTCTGAGATTAAGACCAAGGTTCCACCCCCACACCAGGTTGAAAATATTTCTAGAAAAGAGACATCAAAGCTAATTGGGACAAATTGCAGGGTTTTTGCCCTGATTGAAACTGTTGTGTTTGACCGTTGCCACAAAATCAGATTGCTCAAGGCAAGATGCTTCATTGCTACACCTTTAGGCTTACCTGTAGAACCGGAAGTGTAGATTACATAAGCCAAGTTTTCTTCAGAAGCAGTACAGTTGGGATTTAAGTCATTTTCTTGAATAACTAGATTCCAGTCAGCATCTAAACAAATGAT
>NZ_JAAHHX010001091.1:0-1010 GCF_010672065.1 Moorena sp. SIO4A1
TGTAACCTTTCGCTATCACCCAGAAAGTGAGATAAATGTACTGGAAAATCTTTCCTTTGAAGTGAAACCAGGACAAATGGTAGCCCTAGTGGGACGCAGTGGGTCTGGGAAAACTACGATTTCTAAATTGATATTGGGATTGTATCCTCCTACGGATGGTAAAGTCTTAATTGATCAACTCGATATTACGAGTTTGTCCTTAGGGTCTTTGCGATCGCAAGTGGGAGTAGTAGACCAAGATACGTTTTTGTTTGGTGCAACCATTCGGGAAAATATTAGCTTAGGTCATCCCGCTGCTAGTTTAGACGAGATTATGGAAGCAGCACGATTAGCGGGTGCTGATGAATTTATTAAACAGTTGCCCATGGGCTATGAAACCCAGATTGGGGAAGGGGGAGGAATGTTGTCTGGTGGACAACGGCAACGGATTGCGATCGCAAGAGCTTTATTAGGGAATCCTAAGTTATTAGTTTTAGATGAAGCCACCTCCCATTTAGATGCCGAATCCGAACGGATTATTCAGAATAATTTAAATCAGATTCTCAAAGGGAGGACAACATTAGTCATTGCTCATCGCTTATCTACAGTCCGGAATGCGGATTTAATTTTAGTGATGGATAGAGGAGTATTGATTGAGAGGGGAACCCATAAAGAGTTAATGGCAAAACGGGGACATTATTATTATCTGAATCAACAGCAATTTAAGGCTGATGAAATTGAGTGATGAGTTATCTAGCAATTCTCTCTCCCATGAAGGACAAAGGGATCCCCCTAAATCCCCCTTATTAAGGGGGACTTTCAGGCTGATAAGCGTACCTCATAAATGCAATAAACGCTATCAAATAACGTCTAACAGTTTTGACCAATAACTAATCACTAGTTACCTACTCCCTACTCCCTACTCCCTACTCCCTACTCCCTACTCCCTACTCCCTACTCCCTACTCCCTACTCCCTACTCCCTACTCCCTACTCCCTACTCCCTACTCCCTACTCCCTGTTTTATTTGCT
>NZ_JAAHHX010001092.1:0-1010 GCF_010672065.1 Moorena sp. SIO4A1
TCAGGATGCTCTGCCCAATCAAGCAATTCTGCTGCCCGAATCGCCTGAGAACTCATTTCTGAAGAGAGAGTACCAGCAGGTGGTTCCAGGTAAAATACTACCTTCCGAAAAATACCCGCAGAACAGCTACTCAACCGATCTAGTAGTTCACTACGTTCAATTTCACCACGCGATTGCGGGCTTATCGTGTTTTGTGGAAACCCTACGTTCCCTCCGCGAGTTTGCGGCGTAGTCACTCAAAAATTGAAAGTTGGTTTTTGAATAGTATTTCCTTGGAAGACAGCCTTAATTTCCTCTGCCAACTTTGTAAAATTCTGAACAGTTGGTGACTGAGAATTAACCTTATTTTCCATAGATTGAATCGTTTGAATCAGCTTAGGGTTCGGGTCTGCCTTAGCTTCTTCTGCCAATTCATTAACCGCTTTAGCAACCTCAGGATCTTTCTCAGCTGCTGCTTCTATCTCTCCAGCAACAACTGTATCTAGTTGTGCTTCCCCAGCATCTAGTGGTTGTTGCTCTGCTCGCATGATTGCAGCATCTACTTTTGGAAATTTTTCCTTAAGCAGAGTCATCAACTTTCCTGCTTTCTCAAGCACCTTCTCACCTAACGTTTCACCCGTTTTCTCAAAGGCTTTAGTGACAATCAAAGTCACAATCGCCGTAGCCGTTAATTCTACAGGTTCCATAAAAAGTTCCTCAAATTTACTGAGTAGATGCTCGTTACCCTAATCTGATTCACTCTGAACCAATCGCTGAACAGAGCGTTTGCATCAGCTCTAGACAATATTTGACTAGCAAATCCTTCCTACAGTGTCTAACTTCAGCTGCAATAGCTGAAAACTCAAAACTTCAGAATTTAAGAGTGTTTTGGCTTGTCTCGATAATCGTAGATACTCCCATTGCCTTTCACTGTAGGCTCGCCACCCCTTGAGACGTAACGATCATAGAGTATTACCTAGTGGTATGTCAATTTTGTTCTGGGTAAAGTCCCTTGAGCTACTGCTCTAGCA
>NZ_JAAHHX010001093.1:0-1009 GCF_010672065.1 Moorena sp. SIO4A1
TGAGTTCCCTTTGTCGGTAGTGGTGTTTTGGGTTCTGCTGTAGGCATGGACAAGCTGGCAATGAAGACAGTATATGCCCAAGCCGGATTACCCCAAGTCAACTACATGGAAGTTTTGCGATCGCAAGTTTGGTCTGATCCCTGTGTATTTACCAAACTCTGTGACCAAATTGAGGAAACCTTAAACTATCCCTACTTTGTCAAACCAGCTAATTTAGGCTCATCGGTAGGGATTGCCAAAGTGCGATCGCGTTCTGAATTAGAAGCCGCCTTAGATAATGCTGCTAATTATGACCGCAGGTTGATTGTAGAAGAAGGGGTAGTAGGGCGAGAAGTAGAGTGTGCTGTACTAGGGAACGATCATCCCAAAGCCTCAGTAGTTGGTGAAATTACTTATGATAGTGATTTCTATGACTACGAAACCAAATACACTCAGGGTCAAGCGGACTTGTTAATCCCCGCTCCCTTGCCCACTGACGTCATTACCCAGATTCAGGAAATGGCAATCCAGGCGTTTACTGCCGTTGATGGGGCTGGTTTAGGACGGGTAGACTTCTTTTATGTCGAAGCCACTAAGGAAATCTTCATCAACGAGATCAACACCTTACCAGGTTTTACGGCAACCAGTATGTATCCCCAACTGTGGGCAGCTACAGGTGTTCCGTTTCCACAATTGGTGGATCAGTTAATTGAGCTAGCAATAGAGCGGGCTTGAATCTTAGTCCTAAAGGAATATCATAGGAAAGGCTATGCCCAAGATTGACCTGAGTTAAACAATTTGAGGAGATAAACTTGGAACGGACATTTCTGATGGTTAAGCCGGATGGTGTACAACGGAATCTTGTTGGTCAAATCATCCAGCGTTTTGAGACAAAAGGTTTTACCTTAGTTGGGCTGAAGCTTATGAACGTCAGCCGTGAACTTGCCGAACAGCATTACGCTGTTCACAAAGAGAGACCTTTCTTTCCCAAACTAATCGAATTCATCATCTCTGGTCCTGTAGTAGCAAA
>NZ_JAAHHX010001094.1:0-1008 GCF_010672065.1 Moorena sp. SIO4A1
GGTCTGACTCCGCCTCCGCCATCACCAGCAGCCAAGTGGTTTGCGCTTCTGTTTCTTGACCCTGCAAGAGGAACAGTAAGCCTAAATGCCAGTAGTAGCTTATAACATCCGGTTCTGCTTCAATCGCCTGTTCGTATAAACTTGCGGCTTTACTGTAGTTTCCCTGAATTAGATAGTGCTCCGCTTGTTGCTGCCAGTTAGTCATATTTTTTTGCTAATTAAATGAAACCGACCACCCCATTTTCTAATACTATTGAAATCCTGATTAACGTAATTGTCCAGTTAAGTATTTGCATAAAACAAAGTGGGTAGAAGCATCTACCCACTCTAAGTAAATAGTTAATTTTAGGTGATTAAAACTGTCCTCACCAAGGTTTTAGCCTAAGTATCGTGACTTATCTCTTACCTGATAAATCCTTCCATATGTCACCATCACAGCTAGGAACACCTTTGTCAGTAACTTGGACATCTGCATCCGAACCAAGTACACCACCAAATTTCGTAACTTTTACGGATTCACACAATACAGCTAAAGTGGTAGCCTCACTGGTCTCTTCTATCTCACCTACGCTTGTAACACCATGATATGCCTTAAGCGAAGAATCATTGTCAGCTGTACCGCTATCTATAGGTGTATCTGTATCTCTTGGGTCTGCATAACTATTGACGCTTTCTGGGTCAGCAGTTCCCACCTTTACCCCGTAAATGTAGTTCTCAGTCGCTGTGGCAATGCCAAGACCTAACTGACCAAAATCACCATTTTCAATTATAAAATCATTGTTTTCCAGGAAGTACGCTTGCTGAGCTCTATTCATAGAACCGACATAAGTTTTAGCTTCTGACTGCTTGGCCTTATTAGCTTGGTTCAAGAAAGAAGGCAGCGCAATGGCGGATAGAATTCCAATAATGATGATTACAACCAGTAGTTCAATTAGAGTAAAACCTTCGTCTTGCTTTTTCTGGCTCAGGTGCTTAAGGAGTTTAACTTTTAGATCAGTTTTCATAAGT
>NZ_JAAHHX010001095.1:0-1008 GCF_010672065.1 Moorena sp. SIO4A1
AGCTAGACAGAGACCACAATGCTGCCAAAAATATTTTAACTAGAGCCTTAAGTACGGTGGGGCACACCGGAACTTTACTTAACGCTTGGGGAGAATTGGCCTCTACTCTTCCTGATTCCGGTCTGGGCCCTCAACGCTCCAGAGTCTGACGGTCAAGTCTCTGCTGGCGGTAGCTAAAATTTTGCCATCGGGACTAAAGCTCATACTTGTAATCCCTCTATTATGACCCCGCAAGATTTCGAGTTGCTGACCTTCCCGACTCCAGAGCTTAACAGTTCCGTCTGAACTGCCAGTGGCAATTGTCTGACCATCAGGACTGAAGCGGATGCTGCTGATTGTGGCACCAAATTTCTCAATAGTTAGAAGTTTCTGACCTTGAAGATTCCAGAGTCTGACAGCTCCATCCAGACTGGCAGTGGCAAGGGTCTGACCATCAGGGCTAAAACTGATACTTGTGACCCCAGGTTCCTGTACTGGAAAGGGTTGACTAATCTGGTTACCATTTAAGTCCCACAACCTCACTGTTCCGTCGCGACTACCACTGACAATTACCTTACCATCAGGACTGAAACTGAGACTCGTAATACCTGCTTTCTGTCCCAGGAGAGTGCGGATTTCTTTTCCCGTCTCTATATTCCAGAGTTTAACTTTACCATCAGCACTGCCAGTGGCAAGGATTTTACCATCAGGACTAAAACTTACGCTATTGACTGTATCTTTATACCCTTGAAGAATGTATATTAGTTTGCCATCTCGGTTCCAAAGTTTGACCATACCATCAGCACTGCTAGTGACAAGGATTTCACCATCAGGACTAAAACTGAGGCTATTAACCCAACTGTCATAACCTTCCAAACGATTGCGCTCTCTGACTCCATAAAGGGCTTGCTGTAATGTAGCTAAAGTCTGAGTGCGGGTATCGGTTCCTACTACGGTTGCTGACTTAAGTTGTCTTCCTGCTTTTAAAGCTGCTATTAGTGGATCAATTGACTCCCTATTTACATTATA
>NZ_JAAHHX010001096.1:0-1006 GCF_010672065.1 Moorena sp. SIO4A1
GATAATGAACCAACAACTCTTCGGCACTTAAGTAGTTTGCGATCGCAATCCTTTTGGCCATAATACCTCAATACCTCACCCAGCAACGATTCCAGTTTTATTATAACTAATTATCCGAACTTGATATAACACGGCAAAACTCTTGTCAATGAACTCTCCATTGAGGCTGTTAAGGACTATATCGACACCTGCTCCCTGAGTCAAATGCATAATTTCAGAAGCAAAGTCAAAGGTGCGGGAGTTCATTATCTGTTGCACACCCAGGGACTTGAGAAAGTCCCACTTGGGAGGACTAGCAGTGGCAAAGACTTCGGCTCCTGCCTGGAGGGCAATTTGCACTGCTGCTTGTCCTACTCCTCCTGCTGCTGCATGAATTAATACCCTCTCTCCTGGTTGAATTTTGGCTAAGTGTTGCAACCCGTAGTAGGCGGTGAAGAATGTTAGGGGTAGGGTTGCCGCTTCAGGAAAACTCATCTGTTTTGGTTTAGCCATTACGAACTCAGCGGCAGTAGTTACAAAGCTACTAAACCCATTAGGAACAAAAGCCATTACTTCATCTCCTACCTGCCACTGAGACACATTGTCTCCCACAGATGCAATAACGCCTACACATTCCAAGCCAAGGGTTAGTTGCTCTACATTAGTAATACCCAGCACCTGGGCATAATATTCTTTGAGTAATCCTAGAGCATTGAGTACATCTCGGAAGTTGAGTCCAACTGCTTTAACTTGAATTTCTACTTCCTGGGCTTTTGGAGGACGACGCTGGATTGGTTGCCAGTTGAGGTTGTCTATCAGTCCGTATTCAGACAACTTCAATTCCAATGGTTGAGCCTCTGGTATGGGCAATTGTTGTTGTGAGGTGAGTTTCTGCTTTTGTTGTTGTACTAATCTAGCTACATAACGAACTCCCTGACGAATTGCGATCTGGTCTTCATTGTTATTAGACAACAGTTCATCCACCAACTTGGGAATGGTTTCAGAAACATGGGATTTGGGGTCTAAG
>NZ_JAAHHX010001097.1:0-1006 GCF_010672065.1 Moorena sp. SIO4A1
TAGTGAACCAGACCGGACTATAATGATTAAGTGCTCGGAGGCACCGCACTGCTCGAACCCCTTAGCTAGGAGCAGGAGTGACACTAGGGTACCGCCCAAAGAGTTGCAGGCTCCTGGCAAAACCATAAGTTTGCGCCGACTCAATTCCTGATTTCCAGAAGATTCATAGTGATGTCGTAGTGTATTGTTTGCAGTGATCATAGACTTATGTCATTCAAGGTAGCGCGGTAATAGGTTTGATTGCCAAAATTCTTTGCTCTCTTCAGAGGTCATCTAACCTCCAAGGGTTTTACCTAACAGCTTGGAACGCAAGTAACTGTTCAGTCCGGAGCTAATAATTGTTCTACCTTCACTAGGAAATAAAACACAGATAGTACTCCCGATTAGCTTGGTCAAAATTTTTCGGGGTCTGCGTCTTATGGCAATATTTTCTTGTAAAATCAGCCAAATAATCTGTAGTGATTCTGTCCAAGGAACGCTACCTCTTTCTATTGCTTTGTAGAGGCGATAGTCTCCATCTTGTTGCAGATCGAAGCGCTCAGTTAATCCAGTTCGGGCAGCTGTTTGGTTGATTTGGCTAGCTCTGAGTTCACGTCTATAGATTAGTTTAGATAAATTAGTAGTACGGGCAAACTTGTTTTTGCCGTGTATGCGATAGAACGTTAAAGGCTCCTTGATGCTGCCAACCTGACCATAAAAGGGAACTGTCAACATTAAGTAACCATCAGCAGAACCCCTTGAGGGAAGAGGCAAGACTTGTTGGAGAGTTTCACGGCGGTAAGCGAGGGCAGAAGTGAGCGCTACTTTGTACTTTCCTCGCTTGAGCAGTAGACTGCGCACATCACCTTGACTGAGGGTCTTAAGAGTATAGTGACGGATGGGCAAACCTTCTTGATCGACGGCAGTCCAATAATTGGCAATCTGCACCCATTCAGGATGATTTTGAAAGTTGGTAACCACTTTGGCTAGCTTGTCCTGAGCAATATAGTCATCAGAGTCTAACAAA
>NZ_JAAHHX010001098.1:0-1002 GCF_010672065.1 Moorena sp. SIO4A1
TTTTTGTAGTTTTAAATATTATTAAATCTCAGCTAAAACAATGGTAAATAAGGGAGCATGTCACTTATGCAGAACATTTGTACGCTTATCTGGGTAATAGGTAATAGGTAATAGGTAATAGGTAATGGGTAATAGGTAATAGGTAATAGGTAATAGGGGGAGCATGTGACTTATGAATATTTGTACATTATCTATAGCCCCCTGATGGGTTTAAGCTTGCTCTAATGGGACATAGTACAACTGTTCTGCAACGCAAGACCTGCTCCCGGTAAATAATGCTTTTTGCTCCGTGATATTTGAAAGTATTGCCATAAATTAAGTCCTAGATATCCTCCATGTTGAGCTCAGCCTGGAGTAGTTTTAATTTCGAAATTAACCGATAATCAATCCTAAGTTATGCCGTGATCTTATCAGCTAAACAAAAGTACCCTCAAAGGTACTGTGAAGGTGGATTTATATCTGAGATTATAGAAATGTGTTGATTAAAAGTAATTGCAGCAAGAGGTAAAACCGATGGCTTACAAATACTATAATCCCTGTGTCTTCCAAGTTCCGATCAAATTAGAGGTACCCATTGTTCTCGATCTAGCTGTAGCTGCTAAGCCTAAGTGTTTTACTAAATATGAGGAAATGGAGCTCGAACAGGCGGAATGTAACGGAACTGGTACTGAGTCACCCGAACCGGTTATAGCGCTACGCGCAATGGCATTGGCAAGAGGCAAAATGCAAAAGTTGACTACAACAGCTTTTGCAGCTTTTATCAATGTCCTAACTTTAATGCGTAGTGCTATACAACTTAATCCCCTTAGGAATCTTTGAAAGGAATTTTTGACAGCTGGCTTTGAAGTAGTTTATAGGAATTAATTCCTGAAACCCCCCTAGGATCTAAGAGGTTGTCTGAGAAGTCTCATTTGCTACATTCAAGCCCCCTAAATCCCCCAATTTTGGGGGACTTTTAGAAGCAAATTGACTCTTGTTCCCCCCAAAGTTGGGGGGCTAGGG
>NZ_JAAHHX010001099.1:0-1002 GCF_010672065.1 Moorena sp. SIO4A1
CCGATATTTTTTTAATTTTGATGCTGGAAAACCCATTCCGTAATATATGGGATAACATTACTAGAAGTGATCGCCATAATTTTAACCGCGATACAATTGAGCTTCTCTTTCTTCAGACCGCACGCTCTGTCTAGTAATTTTACTTCCTCCAGTTATATTGGAGACGAGAATAAATGCGACCAATCCCACCAAAGGACTAATCAGAGTGGGGAAACCATCGAAATCAGCAGTAAAAATACTGTTAGGAATATATAACAGTGTATTATCGATACCGAAAGTAGTAGGCATCAATACAAATAGTATCAGCCGCGTCAGCGAACCCAGAATAATACAGGATAGGGCACCCTGCCAAGTTGCTTTAGACCAGTAAATTCCACCCGCTAGGGGTATTACCAACCCTGCAAATCCCAGATCGAAAGCTAGCAGTAGTAGAACTCCAGTTTGAGGAACTTTTAAAGCAAAAATCACTCCTAAAGTGGTAATTACAAAAGCCATGACGCGGGTAATCATTAACAGCCTGTCTCCTGCTGCGTTGTGGTCGTCATGGCGGATACCAATAATATTATGAGCAATTACGGAAGAAGTACCCAAAATTGCACCATCAGCGGTAGAAAGAGACGCGGAAAGAATGGCGACGATGACTAATAATCCCAGCAGGGGAGGTACTATACCATCGAGGAGAGCATAAAGGAGCGGTCCATCGGGGGTAATCCCGGCCGAGGCGAGAATTTGAGGTGCAGACAGAGCAATCAACGAAAACGGAATGCCGATAATTAAAGTTCCCACACAACCTATTAGACAAGCCCTTTGGGCAGTTTCGGGACTGTCAGCGGCAAAGATTCTTGCCATAAAATCGATCGCCACAATATCCCCCAATCCCAACGCTAACAGAGTCGCCCAATTAATTGCCGCGCCAGCAGCAGGATCGGTTAGTTGTGCCAAAGCCAAAGGACCAGTATCAGCAGCAATATTTAAGCCAAAGTTGCCAGCAATGAACAAAAG